>JAITJY010000111.1 GCA_031278675.1 Bifidobacteriaceae bacterium | reverse complement strand
GGCGCAACTGCGGGCGGGGCGGGTGAGGCGACTGATGCGGTCGGCATCGGCGGTGGCGTGGCGGTTGTGGCTAGGTTGACCGAGCTGCGCCGCTCGATCGACAACATCGACGCCGCTGTGGTTCATCTGTTAGCGGAACGGTTCAAGTTCACTCAAGCGGTGGGCTACCTCAAGGCCGAGGCGGGCCTACCGCCCGCTGACCCGGCGCGCGAAGCCCAGCAGATCGCAAGACTCCGGGCACTGGCGGCCGAATCCGGCCTGGACCCGGTGTTTGCCGAGAAGTTCTTGAGTTTTATTGTCGAAGAGGTCATCCGCCACCATGAGGCGATAGCCGAAGCGCGGTGACGCGCGGCGGGGCGTTCAGGAGAACGGTTCGAACAATCTGTCGGACTCGTTCCCGTTGATTTGGCTGATGGAATGCAGTGAAAGCGTGCCGTCAGGATTGATTGTTCCCGAATAGTCGACGGTGCCACTACTGGACGTTGTCGAAAAGACGATGGTGTCACCTACAATCACGAATATTCCTTGACTGCAGTATTCCTGACCGAAGTCAAGGATGCCTTCGGCGATGAGCTCGTCTCGCGTGGCCATACTGGTGATTGACAGAACTGTGCCGTCCGGGAAGAACCGGAGATAATGCGTGGCGTCGGCTGCCCTACCGTCGGCTCCGCCGTCGTAATAGCCTTCTGGCGGGATCACGGTCGAGTTCTGGCCGTTGTTTGGGTCCTCCTCGTCCGTCGGGTCCTGGCCGGAGTCCGTCTCATCGCCGGTGGCCCGGTCTGTAGCCTCCGCAGTGGCCGTGTTGCCGGCATTGCGGGTTGGGGCGGAAGTGTTGCTGGTGCCTGAATCCCGGGTGGCTAGGAAGATGACCACCACGGCCACGGCCACCAATCCCAGGGCAATCAGCAGCCACACCCACCAGGGCGGCCCGCCGCGCCGGCTCCCCGGCGCTCCGGGTTGACCCTGTCCTGGGTATCCGGTCGGTTGTGGCGGGTACCCGCCCTGGCCTGGTGTTGGGTACCCGCCGTGGTCTGGTTGACCCTGCCCTGGGTATCCGGACGGTTGCGGGGAATACCCGCCCTGGCCTGGTGGTGGATACCCGCCCTGGCCTGGTGGCGGGTACCCGCCCTGGCTTGGTGTTGGGTGCCCGCCCTGGTCTGGTTGACCTTGTCCGGGGTATCCGGTCGGTTGTGGCGGATAACCCGGCGGCGGCTGGGAGCGATACCCGTGCTGGTCTGGTGCCGAATAGTTGGGCGGGATCGGCGCGAGGTAACTGGGTTGACCCGGCTGGCTTGGCCCGGCGGGGTAGCCGGGCGGTTGGGCAGGATACCCGGCCTGGCCGGACGCGGCGGGCCTCTCGGGCGGCATCCGTGTGGGGTAATCCGGCGGCTGCGGGGGGTAACCGGGCGGTGCGGGGGTGGGCTGGCTGGACGGCATCGGCGTGGGGTAACTGGGCTGACTTGGCCCTAAATGACGCGGCTGACCTGGCTCGGCGGGGTGGCCGGGAGGCTGCGGTGGGGGGAATTGGTCATTCGACATTGGAGGTTCCCTTCAGCGGCACCAACTGAGCGGACGATGACTTGTGCAAGCCGTCAAGTGGCCATTCTGCCGTATGGTGGGCGGCGGTGTCACCCCTTGCGGGAGGTGCGTGGGGCTGCCAAGCCGGGGTGGGCCACTGACACAGCGGGACCCGCTGGGTCCCTGACCAGTCGGAAGCCGTTAGGCTGTGAGCGGAGGCAGGGCCTTGGGTGGGCGAAGTGACCGGCCGGGGACAAATTTGCGCGCGACACGCCATATGTGGGTGCTTGAATCTTGGGTGCCACACTATATAGTGATTGGCGCAGTGGTTCGGTTCGTCAGCCAGGCGAGCCGACGCAAGGGGTAACCCGGTGCAAATCCGGGACTGCTCCGCAACGGTAAGCGGGAACGAACGTCGTCGGCTGGCACCGGGAGAACTCCCAGGCAGAGGCGGCGGGTAGGCCAACCCAAAGGTGGCTGGTCGGCCAACCCAAGCATTTGGGTGTTGCCCGTAAGTCCGAGCACCTGCCTCTGCCGTCCCGCCGCAGGTGGGATGCCGCGTCATGAGACCGCACGGCCGGTTGGTGCAACTCCGACCGCCGCGTGGGAATGTGATTTGGTCAACAATCGAGGGATTCCAAGGAGTTAGGCCCATGCCGAACCAACCCACAACCGAACCAACCGCGCCGGCGCAGGTAGTCAAGCGGACGGGTGAAACCGTCCCGTTCGACATCAACCGGATTGAATCAGCGATCAGGCGGGCCGGCGCAGCGACCCAAGAGTTCGGTGGGGCCGAAGCCCACCTATTGGCCCGCCAAGTGGGCATCCGGTTGGCGCGGCGCGAAGCCCCGGCCCATGTGGAAGAGATTCAGGATGCCGTGGAGCGGCTCCTGACCGACTCAGGGTTCTGGGCTACAGCCCGGGCCTACATTGTCTACCGCGAACAACACACCCGCCTGCGTTCCGACCAGCGGGTCGTGGTGGATGTGACCCGGTCGATCAACGAGTACCTCGACCGCAGTGACTGGCGGATCAACGCCAACGCCAACCAGGGCTATTCGCTGGGCGGACTGATCCTGAACTCCTCAGGCAAGATCACCGCGAACTACTGGCTGTCACACGTTTACCCGCCGGAGATCGGCCAAGCCCACCGGGACGGCTCATTCCACATCCACGACCTCGACATGCTCTCAGGCTACTGCGCCGGCTGGTCGCTCAAGACCCTATTGCGCGAGGGACTGAACGGTATTCCCGGCAAGGTGGAGGCCGCAGCGCCCAAGCACCTATCATCAGCGGTGGGCCAGATCGTCAACTTCCTGGGCTGCCTCCAAAACGAATGGGCCGGCGCTCAGGCCTTCAGCTCATTCGACACTTATATGGCGCCCTTTATCCGCAAAGACGGCCTGACATATCCTGAGGTGCTGCAAGGTATCCAGGAACTGGTGTACAACCTTAATGTGCCGTCCCGTTGGGGCACTCAGACGCCGTTCACTAACCTGACCTTCGATTGGGTCTGCCCGGAGGATCTCCGCAACGAACACCCGGTGATCGGAGGCGTAGAACAGCCCTTCGCATACGGTGATCTCCAAGAAGAAATGGACATGATCAACCGGGCATATATCGAAGTGATGACCGGTGGGGATGCCACAGGACGGGTTTTCACCTTCCCCATCCCGACCTACAACATCACAGCAGATTTCGATTGGGACTCACCCGCCTCAGCCGCCCTGTTCGAGATGACCGCGAAGTACGGGTTGCCCTACTTCCAGAACTTCATCAACTCCGATCTGACACCGGGCATGGTCCGGTCCATGTGCTGCCGCCTGCAACTGGACCTAAGAGAACTGCTCAAGCGTGGCAACGGATTGTTCGGTTCAGCGGAGCAAACCGGGTCACTGGGCGTGGTGACAATCAACATGGCGCGGCTAGGTCACACCAACGCGGGCGACGAGCCGGGCTTGCTGTTGGCCCTCGACCGTTTGCTCACCCTGGCCAGGGATTCCCTCGAAATCAAGCGCAAGCTGATCCAGCGCTATATCGATGAGGGCCTGTTCCCGTACACCAAACGCTATCTGGGCACCTTGCGGAATCACTTTTCCACGATCGGTGTCAACGGCATCAACGAAATGATCCGCAACTTCACCCGCGACCGGGTCGACATTGCCAGCCCGGAGGGCCACGCCCTGGCCATTCGCGTGCTAGATCACGTGCGCTCCAGGATGGTCGAGTTCCAAGAAGCAACTGGGCACCTCTACAACCTGGAGGCCACCCCGGCCGAAGGCGCGACTTACCGGTTCGCCAAGGAAGACCGCAAGCGTTACCCGTCGATCCTCCAGGCCGGCACCGCCGAAAACCCGTATTACACCAACTCCTCGCAACTTCCTGTGGGTTTCACAGACGACCCGTTCGAAGCTCTAGAACGGCAGGAAGAATTGCAGCGCAAATACACCGGCGGCACGGTACTGCATCTCTATATGGCAGAACGCATTTCCAACGCCGAAGCCTGTAAAGAACTGGTCCGCCGTTCACTGACCCGATTCGCACTGCCCTATATCACCATCACGCCGACGTTCTCTATCTGCCCGGCTCACGGCTACCTGGCCGGTGAACACGTCAACTGCCCGGATTGCGCCGCTGCCGACCCGGCCGCACCACCGCAGGCATGCGAAGTCTGGACCCGGGTGATGGGGTATTTCCGGCCAGTTTCCTCGTTCAACGTGGGCAAACGCGGGGAATACGCGGAACGCGTGAACTTTACGGAAGCACGCGCGGCGGTATGACAACACCCACGGCCCTCATGGCGCTTCCGAGCGGCACACCACCAACTGGCGCCGCCGGGGCGGGCGCCCCGGTGCCGCTTGGGTTAGGGGTGGCCCGGCTGGGCCGGCGCGCCGAGGACCTGGTGATTGCAGGACTGGTCAAGTATTCAACCTGCGACTGGCCAGGCAAGCTGGTGGCGACCGTGTTCCTCCAGGGCTGCCCATGGAACTGCGGGTATTGCCAAAACCCGGACCTGATGGACCCGCGCGCGCCCGGACGCGTGACGTGGGAGGAAGTCACCAAGTTGGCCGAGCGCCGGCGCGGCCTGCTGGACGGGATTGTGTTCAGCGGGGGAGAACCGACCCGGCAGCTAGGCCTGGCGGCCGCGTTGGATCAGGTCCGCGCCCTCGGTTTGATGACCGGACTGCACACGGCCGGGGCCTACCCGGCCCGGCTGGCCGCAGTCTTGCCCGCACTGGATTGGGTTGGCTTGGACATCAAAGCGCTCGCGCATCATTACGGCACGGTCACAGGAGTTGAAACTGCTGGTCAGCGCGCGTTCGACGCGCTAGGTTTGGTGGTGGCCAGCGGGGTGGATCACGAAGTCCGGATCACCGTTGATCCTGTGGTACACACCGAGGATCACCTGCGTGAACTGATCGAATTGGTCAAGGCGCGCGGCGCGCGCCGAGTTGTGCTCCAAGAAGCGCGCGCCGAAGGCGCGCGCCCGGCGTACGGTGCGGCCTTGGCAAACAGACGTTTGCGAGACGTCATCGGGCAAGTGCCGGAAGGCGTCGAGGTCCGCGCGTAAGGCGCCCACCTCGAAGGCGTCGAGGTCCGCGCGTAAGGCGCCCACCCAAATTGCCCAAACCCAAACCCACGCCCAACGTGCCAAGACCTGAACTTCTTGATAGGGATTCGGCAAACTTTGGGGCTGACGGCGGGCACGAGTCGGCGGGGTCGGCTGATCGGGAGACGGTCGCCGAGAAACTGGAGAATCGAGACGGCAGCTAAAGCCTCGCGCGGGCCCGGGCGCGGAGCGTTCGTCCTGCTGGGAGGCGACGGTTTGGCGCGTGAACTCGCACGGGCGCGGGCGCGGAGCGTCCGGCCTGCTGGGAGGCGACGGTTTGGCGCGTGAACTCGCACGGGCACGGGCGCGGAGCATCCGGCCTGCTGGGAGGCAACGGTTTGGCGCGTGAACTCGCGCGGGCGCGGGCGCGGCGAACACCGGGATGCGGGTCGAGATGGCCAACACTAAAGCCTCGCGCGGGCCTGGGCGCGGGCCGGATTCCCCGGCCGGGGTGGGTTAGGCAGAGCGCTTTAGGCGGCGAGTAGGGCCAGCGGCACCACGGCGACTCCGTCTTTGCGGCGGTAAGCCCGCTCGGACGCATTCAGGATCACTTTGTCCACCACCCGCCCCGGCAGTTGAGCTTCGAGCCAGTTCAACGACGCCACATCCGCCGGGCGGACTTGTTGGGAGAACTTCACTTCGATCGCCAGTACGCCAAGATCAGGACGTTGCACGATGACGTCCACCTCCTGTCGGTTCTCCGACGTCCTGCAGTGGAACACGCTCGCCTCGCACGCATCCGCCAACACCCGGACTGTTTGCACTGCCAGCGACTCGAACAGTGCGCCCAGGAATGTGCCGTCTCTGGGAAAAACAGGGGTGTCTTTGCCCTGGATCAGTGATTCGAAGGTGGCTCCCAGTAGGCGGGCGGCGAGGGCTGGGTCTACCAGGTGGTGCTTCGGGCGTTGTCCGAGGCGTTTGAGGTGGGCAAAGGTCGGGACCCAGGCGGGCAGCGGATCAAGCACCCGCACGCGGGTGAGTAACTCCCGGTAGGCCGCCGCCGTCGGCTTGGCCGGCTTGTCGGATTCCCCGGCCGTGGCTGCGTTCAAGATGGCAGAGTATGAAGCGGTGGTCGCCGTTGCCGCGCCGTAGGCGGCGAGCCAGCTCCGTAGGGCGGCCGGGCGGCGGACTGTTCCACCCGCCTCGGGGATGTCCTTCGTGACAATCGCTGCGAGGTATCCGTCCAGCAGGCGCCGCTGGAATCTCTCCTGGGCGCCTCTGATGGCGGGAAAGCCTGAGGCCAGGATCTCCCGGATGTAGTCGGCCGGGGAAAACCGCGTGGTGCCTGTGATGGGTTCGCTCCGCCCGGCGAGCAGTCCGGCCAGTGAAACGGTTGGGGTCGCGACCTGGCGTTCGGGTAGCGACAG
>JAITJY010000050.1 GCA_031278675.1 Bifidobacteriaceae bacterium | reverse complement strand
GCGGCCACCAGCTGACCCCACAACTGCAATAGCCCATACTCGCCATTGCTCGACACCGGAACCTGCCCGGCCTCGACGAAGCCGTCGAAGATCTTCTCGAGTTCCTCTAGCGAGGTTGGGACCACCTCGATTCCAGCATCTCGGAACAGCTCCTTGTTGTAATAGATGAGGTAATAGATCCCCGTGTTGGGAACGCCGAACCAGTCACCGGAACCCGCCTTGCCTGCGTCGTCATAGCGGGCGAGCGCTGACATCGACGGCGGGATCTTCTCGTCCCACCCCCGTGCTTCTGCCTCCGCCGTGAGGTTTTCCATCAATCCCTGAGCAGCGAGCTGGCCGATCGTTGCGTTGCCTGTGTTCACCTCGACCACGTCGGGGACGTCGTTACCGGTGAGAAGCAACTTGCCCTGCACATTGATCGAATCACCGTTGATGTCGACGAACTTGACCTCGACGTCAGGATGGTCCGCCTGGAACTTCTCGGCTGCGGCTTTCCACGCTTGATGCTGGGGTGTCGCCGGGTCCTCGTACTGAGCGATCGTGAAAGTCTCGCGCTTCTCGTTTCCCTCGGACGCACAGCCCACTAGGGCGGCTCCGGCTATCCCTGCGCTCAGTCCCGCAGCGAGCGCGCGCCGCACGGAACGCGGCATTTTGGTCATCTTGTATCTCCTTTGGTCGGGTGGCGAGTCAGCATCCTTGGGTGACTCCGGCTCGGGTGTGGGCCAAGCCCGCACCATTATTCAATCGATTGACGGCGACTGTCAAACGGCGCTTGACTCTGTGGCATGATGAGCAGGTGGTGACGATGAAGGACGTGGCGCGGGAGGCTGGCGTCTCAGTCTCGTCAGTTTCTCTCGTGCTGAGCGGACGCGGAGCTGGTCGCATCACCACTGAGGTGGCGGATCGTGTCCGGGCTGCCGCCGCCGACCTGCGGTACGTGCCAAACCTGGTCGCCAGGGGATTGCGCACTAGGCAGACGCACACCATCGGCCTGCTTTCAGACAGCGTGGCGAGTACTCCTTTCGCGGGGAAGATGCTCGCTGCGGCTCAGCTAGAGGCGTGGGAGTCAGGCTACCTCCTGCTGTTGAGTGACACAGCCGATGCGCGGGACATGGAGGAGCCGGCGACACAGGCTCTCCTCCAACGAGGCGTCGAAGGACTGATCTACGCATCGATGTACCACCGAGAGGTGGCGCTGCCCGATGTGCCGGATCACGTCCCGCTTGTCGTCTTGGACGGCCGGCCGGTCGGCGAAACCCTCGCCGACTGGATCGTGCCCGACGAGCAAGGCGGTGCCGAGCTCGCGGTACGGGCACTCCTGGACGCTGGCCACCGCCGTATCGGGTTCTGCAACAGCGTCGAGCCCGTACCTGCCTCTGCCGGACGCGAGCAGGGCTACCGAAATGCGATCGCAACTGCGGGTATCGCGTTCGATCCCTCGCTTGTCGTGCACGCTACGACGGGTACGGCAAGCGCCGGGCGGGACTCTGTTCGCGAGCTGCTGTCGCGTCCGGATCCGCCCTCTACGGTGTTCTGCTTCAATGATCGGATCGCGGTGGGCGCCTATCATGCCGCTGCAGAGCTTGGACTGCACGTGCCGGAGGATCTGTCCATCGTCGGGTTCGACAATCAGGAGTTCATCGCCGACATGCTGTCACCATCGCTGACCACGGTCGAGCTCCCGCACACGCACATGGGGCGCTGGGCCGCACGTCGGATCATCGAGCGCTTGCAGGCGCGCAACAGGCCCTTGCCCGTCACGCATGAGTTCGCACCATGCCGCCTGGTCTCCCGCGCATCAATCAGCCGTCCCCGTTGCGGGGTGTCCAGACAGCGGTGAGAGGGTCAGGGGAGACCCAGGCAGAGGCCGCTCCGTATTGAGCAAAATGAGCCTCGGGGGGTGACTAGGATTTCGAGAGGGACAACTAAGCGCATTCCTTAGAGGGCGGCCAGAGTGTTGCGTGACGTGGCGCTGGCCGGCCGTTGTGGCGCAAGCGGGCGGTCCTATGCGTCAGGCGACATCCAAGGTGTTGGGGTTGTCGCGCCAGTTTTCCACAGCGAGACCTGGCACCCGGCCGAACTCGCCGGTGTTGGCTGTGGCCAGCGTGGCCCCCAGAGCCAGCGCGGTGGCCGCGATCAGGAGGTCGTTCGGTCCGATGGGCGTCCCGGACTGCTGTAGCGTCCGGCGGACGGCGCCGTAGCGCTCGGCGGCCGAGGCGTCGAACGGGACGATGCCGATGCCGTCGATCAGCCCTCGGGTCGCCTCCAGCGCCTTGGCCGAACCTCCCCGCCTGGCGCCGAACAGCAGTTCAGCGGCGGCCACCGCCGGTATTCTGACCTCGTCGGGGTCGGTCGCCAGCAGGCGCCGGCTCGCCTCCGGAGAGGTGCCCCTGAGCAGTTCGACGCAGATGCTGGTGTCGAGCAGTATCACAGGCCGCTCCTGGCTGAGTCCGCCGCCCAGGGCAGTTCCTCCGGCGCCTCGAGCGGTTCGCTGGCGAGCGAGCCGAGCAGGTTAACCACAGGGGCCGGCCAAGGACGGCGCCCCGGCGCGAGGCGCAGGTTGGCGTAGGCGGACAATGACAAGCCCTGGCGGGTGGCCGCGGCTTTGGCGGCGTCGATCACCGTCTGGTCAAGGTACAGGGTGACAGCCCTCCCGGCCATGCCGACCTCCTAATATATGATCCTCATATAATACATGGGCGGCCGTCCGGCCGGCGTTGGGGCGACGCCATCAGTCGCGGCTCTGGCCCAACTCCAGGCTGTCAGCGCCGTCGGGTCCGGCGGCGGCGCTGAGCACGTACTTGGAGAACCTGACGTAATAGGCGTCTTGGAAGTGGCGGAAAGTATCGCGCAAGAAGCCGGGCTGGCGGGCGTACTCGGCCAGGCCGCGGTAGTAGTAGAAACGCTCGGAGTCGAGCACTATGAACGGCATGATGCCGTTCGCCAGGCATTGGCCAAACGTCACCAGGCGCCCAACGCGGCCATTGCCGTCCTGGAACGGGTGGATGGTCTCAAACCGGAAGTGGAAATCGCAGACGTCGGCGAACGTCATCGTGCTAGTGGGAGGGTAAGCGGCCAAGAGCTCATCGACGGCGTCGGCGACTTGGCCTGGCTCGGCCGTCTCAAGGCCGCCAACGGCGTTGGGCACCCGCTTCCAGTCCCCGACCGCGAACCAGCTGACCTCTGCGTCCGAGGTCCCGGTCTTCAACAGGCTGTGGCACCGCTTGATCAGGTCGGCGCTCAAGGGCGCGCCTGCCCGCCCGCGGGTGGGAGGTTTTCAGGCGGCCAGCACGATGGCGTCCGCGAACTCAGTTTGCAAGGCCGCCAGGTCGCCATCGGCCCGGTAGCGGCCAACGGCGTCGGTGATGGCGGCGCTTTGGGCGGCTGTCGCCGCCGCGCCGTGGTAGATCGAGCCGAGGATGATGTCAGCCGCGTAGGACTCGGCGGCCTGCTTCTGGTATTCGGAGAAGCCGCTCAGGTCGGCGTCGGTGCGGGCCGGAATCGAGCCGGCCGCCAGGCTGAACGCGGCTTGCCCCTGGGCCGAGGCGACAACTTCCAGCCAGGCCTCGGCGCCATCCGGGTGGGCCGGGCCGTAGGGCAGCGCGAACGAGTCCCCCATGAACCCGTAGACGCCAGCGCTGCCGGGGGCGGGCGCCCAAGCCCAATCGGCGCCCATGACCTTGGACTGGGAGTCGAACAGGCTGGCCGCCCAGTCTCCCGTGACGCTGAAGGCGGCCCTCCCGTCGCACAGCATCTCGATTGGCCCCGCCCAGTCGTGGTCCTCGGCGTCCGCGTTGGTGTAGGTCAGGGCCTTGGCGAAGACCGCCAAGGCGGCGCCGACGGCCGGGCCGGCCGGGTCGGTCGCGCCATTCCACAGGCCGTTGTAGGCCTCGGGGCCAAGTTCCGCCATCAAAACGGTCTCGAGCAGGTGGACCTGGGTCCAGGTGGTGCCCAGCGCCAGCGGCACGATCTCTGGATCGGCCGCCTTGATCCGGTCAAGGTCCTCGAAGAAGTCCGCGTAGCTGGCGTAGCCGATCCCGTCCGGGTCGATCCCGGCGCGCTCGAGCGCCGGGATGGAAGCCCACAGCACATTGACCCGGCGGGCGTTGAGCGGGATCGAGTATCGCTGGCCATCTGTTGTCACCAGGTCGAGCAGCCCGGCCGGCAACGCCTCGTTGAGGCCGAACTCCTGGTAGAGCCCGGAAATGTCCTGGGCTTGGTGGTTGTTGGCGTACTCCAGTAACTCAGCCCCGGTGTGGGCCTGGAACGAATCCGGCGGCTCG
>JAITJY010000045.1 GCA_031278675.1 Bifidobacteriaceae bacterium | reverse complement strand
CCCGGCCGACCCAAAGGCACCACCAAACCCCCAAGACCCCGCCACCCAGTCCGAAAACGCGCAAAAACCAAGGTCTAACCACACCCACACCAAACCCCAAGGTTTAAACGCAAGCCTAGGACGTACGACAGCGCTTGTCTGCCACGTTTCCGCTGGTGAGAGCTTCGCTCTCCCCTGCGCGGGCACGGCCGGACGGTGTTGTTCAACACCGTCTTAGCGGCGGCGTTGCCTAACCGCCGCAACGGCCAGGGCCACCCCTAGCAAAGCTGTACCGATAGCGACTAGGGACAGGATGATCGGCGGGGTGTCAATGGCCGTACTGGGGGCGCTTGGGGTGGGTTGACCAGGCCCGTCGCTGGGGCTGGGCGGGGGATTCGTCGCGGTGGACGGCTCGACCGCCGGGTTCGGCGCGGCGGGGGCGGCCGCGACCGCCTCGATTTGGGTTACCTCGCCGACCAGCACATCGAAGGTGACACGGTTGCCGTCGATGCTGCCGTTGGCAGATTGGACCGCGCCCGGGAAGACAAAAACGAGCCTGGCCTGCGGCTCGTCCAGGATGGCGGCCAGTGCCGGGTCCGCCGCCACATTGGAGAAGTCGAATTCTTCGGCGGTCAGATTCACCTCACCGGTCAGGCGAATCTCGTCGCCAACGCGCGCCAACGCCAAGCTGCCTGCGACGCCGAGCGGCAACTCGGCATCGGCGAACGGTACTGGCGGCACGCCACTGATGGTCCAGCCGCTGTAACCTGCGGCCGCGTACGGTTCGAGTTGCGCGTCCGGGCCGGCCTGCTGCGCCAAGCCCGCCGCATCGAACCCGGCCGCGCTGAGATAACTCTCAGGGGTCATACCCGCCGGTTCGGACAGTGCCTCCAGCGCTGCGTCCTGGTAGACCACAAGCGTTGTCACCTCGGCGGTGTCATCAGCGTGGACAATGAACTCGGCTTCGACTCGCATGCAGCCAGATGCGCCCAGGGCGACCAGCGCCAGGGTCAGTCCAGCTGCGGCGTGGCGTCTGACCGGCTGGCTTCTCACGCGCTCCATCATGGCAGGCGTTGGACCCGCTAGCCGACTCGGCCTAGGTGAGCGGCGGCGCGAGCGGGCCCGGGGCGTGCGGGATGATTGGGGGGTGAGTGCAGGGCGCGTTGCCGAATCAAGGGCAGTTGACCGCCGGGTGCTGCCGATCCTGGCGCCAGGCGAGATTGTGTTGCCTTTCACCATCACCGGGATGGACGAAGCGATCCGGCGGGACACCGTTTGGGAGCCGCATTCCCACGCGACCCACGAGTTGCTGTGGAACCGGCAGGGCGCGTCCACCGCCACCATTGGCGCGCGGACCTGGACCATTACACCGGTGATCGGCTTGTGGGTGCCCGCCGGTGTGCTCCACTGGGGACGCACCCCCGCCGGAACCTGGTACCGGACAGCCCACTTTGATGTGCGCGCCGCCGTCGTATTGCCGGACGAACCCGTCGCGATCGAGGTCACGCCGCTGCTCAGCTTGCTGCTCGACCGCCTGGTCGAGCCCAGTTTGGAGACCCGCTCCCGCGACCTGACCGAACTCCTCGTGTTCGATCTGCTCGCGCCATCGCCCCACGCCTTGCTGGTCCACCTGCCGCGCCGCCCGCTCCTGGCACCCATCGTGGCCGCCCACCACGACAACCCCGCCAACGCCCGCTCCCTGGGCGAATGGGCCAAAGCCATCGGCGTGAGTGCCAGAACAATCACCCGCGCCTTCCGCGCCGAGACCGGGATGGGGTTCGCGGACTGGCAGGCGGCGTTTCGCGCCCAACGAGCAGCTTTGCTGCTGGCCCGTGGCCTGCCGGTAGAAGATGTCGCCGAGTGCGTCGGCTACAGTTCGGCGAGCGCCTTCGGTGCCGCTTTTCGCCGCGTGACCGGCCTGTCCCCCGCCCGCTTCCGTGACAGCCGGGTCTGACTCGAAGCCCGCCGCGAAGTCCGATGCCGCCCGCCCCGCCACCAGCCCGGCGGCCAGACCACCGCGCGGTGTCCGAATCGCGACAACCGCCGTCTGAATTACGCGATTGCGACCTGCGGCCAATCCCTCTACACTCTTTAGGTAAGGCTCGCCTAAACCTATCGCAGTTCGGCGAGGCGTCACCCCAACCGACCAGAAAGTGAGTAACTGTCACATGCGTTCCAGCCCCATTACAACCCTCGCCACCGCCGCTACCGCCGCCGCGACCATCTTCGCGCTCGCGGCGTGCGGCACGCCATCGGACACCGCGCCCACCACCCCAGCCGCCAGCCCCACGGACACCGCGTCACCCGCGTCACCCGTCGCAGCGGACGACTACCCCATCACGATCAACCACGCCTTCGGGACCACCACCATCACCGCCGCCCCCGAACGGGTCGCCACCGTCGCTTGGGCCAACCACGAAGTCCCGTTGGCGCTCGGCGTGGTACCCGTCGGGATGGCAGCCGCAAACTTCGGCGACGATGACGGCGACGGCCTGTTGCCGTGGGTCGAAGAACGCCTGGCAGAACTCGGCGGCGAGATGCCCGTCCTGTTCGACGAGACAGACGGGATCGACTTCGAAGGCGTCGCCAACACCAACCCCGACGTGATCCTCGCGGCCTACTCCGGCCTGACCCAGGAAGACTACGCCCTGCTCAGCGAGATCGCGCCCGTGGTGCCCTACCCGGAAGCGGCCTGGTCCACCTCGTGGCGCGACGTGATCAAGTACAACGCGCTGGGTATGGGACGCCAAGCCGACGGCGACGCGCTGATCACCGAGATCGAGGCGCAGATCGCGGCGGCCGTCGCCCAATACCCCGGCCTGGCCGGCACCACCACAATGTTCGTCACCCACGTTGACACCACCGACCTCAGCGTCGTCAACTTCTACACAGCCAACGACACCCGCGCCGCGTTCTTCGAAGACTTGGGACTGGTCACGCCAACAGCAGTGGCCGAGGCCTCCGCCGCCGGCGAGTTCTCCGGCAGCGTCAGCGCCGAACAAGTCGACCAGTTCGACGATGTCGAGTTGATCGTCACGTACGGCGACCAAGCCCTGGTAGACACACTCAAAGCCGACCCACTGTTGTCGCAAATGCCCGCCATCGCGTCCAATGCCGTGGTCTTCCTCGACGGCAGCGGCCCACTTGGTACAGCGGCCAACCCGACACCACTCGCGATCACATGGGTCCTTGAGGACTATGTCGCGATGCTCGCCAAGGCCGCAGGAGCGGCGGGTCAGGCGGGTTGATCCCGCCCCCGGTACGCGCCTCAGCGCCGGCCCTCGCGCTGGTGCGCCGCCCGCTGTGGACACGTTTGGCCTGCCTGGCGGCGGTCGCCGCAGTGCTCGCGATCTGCGCTGCGGCGTCCGTGGCGATCGGGTCCCGCGATGTTTCGTGGGCTGAGATCATCGCTGCGCTCGGCGGTTCGATCGATGGGCTCGGGACCGCAGCGGTCTCCAAACGGATCTGGCGGACCATCCTGGCTGTGCTGATTGGGCTGGCCCTCGGCCTGGCCGGCGGCGTGATGCAAGGCGTCACGCGCAACCCCCTGGCCGACCCAGGAATCCTGGGCGTCAACATGGGCGCATCGCTCGCTGTCGTGGTCGGCATAGCGTGGTTCGGCTTGTGGACCTATACCGCGTTCATTTGGGTCGCCATCACCGGCGCGGCCATCACGGCAGTGTTCGTTTACGCGGTCGGCTCGCTCGGCCGCGGCGGCGCGACACCGCTCAAGCTAGCCCTGGCGGGGGCTGTCACGTCGGCGGCGGCGGCATCGTTCATCAGTGCCGTTGTCTTGCCGCGCGCGGACATAGCCGATGACGTGCGCTCCTGGCAGATCGGCGGCGTAGGCGGGGCCAACCCCGACGCGATTGCGCAGGTGGCGCCGTTCCTGGCCGTCGGCGTGGTGATCTGCCTGGTGTCCGCGCAATCACTCAACGCGCTCGCTTTGGGTGATGAGACAGCGGCCAGCCTTGGCGAACGGGTCTTTGTGGCCCGGGCGTTCGCTTCGCTGGGGGCAGTCCTGCTTAGCGGCGCGGCCACAGCGGTAGCTGGCCCAATCGCGTTCGTCGGATTGATTGTCCCCCACGCTTGCCGCCTGCTGATCGGAGTGGACCATCGCTGGTTGCTGCCGTTCTCGGCTCTAGCTGGGGCGATCCTGGTGACCGGATCCGACACCGTGGGCCGGATAGTGGCCCGCCCCGACGAGATCGATGTGGGCATTGTCACCGCGATCCTCGGCGCGCCTGTCCTGATCGCCATAGTGCGCCGGCACCGGGTGAGGGAACTGTGAACGCCCTGGCCGCGCCGAAAGCGCAAAGCGTTGCGCGGCTGGTCGCTGGGCGTACCGCCCGCCGGCGCCGCCGCCGCTGGGTGATGGCCGCGTTGACCCTGATTGTGCTGGTCGCATTCGCTGTCACACTGATGGTAGGACAGACCTTTTATTCACCCACGGAAGTGATCGACGTGGTGTTGGGCCGCGACGTGGCAGGGGCATCATTCACCGTGGGCAGGCTGCGGTTGCCCCGCGTGGTGCTCGCGGTCCTGACGGGCGCATGCTTCGGGATTGGCGGCGTCACGTTCCAAACCATGCTGCGCAACCCGCTAGCCTCACCGGACATCATTGGAATCAGTTCGGGGGCGAGTGCGGCCGCCGCCTTCGCGATCATTGTCTTAGACCTGGGCGGTGCGCAGGTCTCCGGGTTCGCGATTGTCGCCGGCATTGGGGTCGCCATGACCATCTATGTGCTGTCCTACCGGGACGGCGTGGCCGGGACGCGGCTGGTGCTGATCGGGATCGGGATCGCGGCGATGCTCGAAGCCGTCACGGCCTTCCTCCTCGAAAAAGCGCCGCAATGGCAGTTGCAAGAAGCGATGCGCTGGCTCACCGGGAGCCTCAACGGCGCATCTTGGGGGGACGTGGTACCGGTCGCTGTGGCCACCTTGGTATTCGGCCCGCTGCTCGCTTCCCAAGCCCGCAACATTACGCTTCTTCGCCTCGGGGACGATGCCGCCGCCGCACTTGGCGTCAGAACCGAACGCACCCGGCTGCTCACCATTGTTGCGGCTGTCGGGCTGATTGCTTTCGCCACGGCGGCGGCCGGCCCGATCGCATTCGTCGCGTTCCTGTCTGGTCCGATCGCTGTACGCGTCGCCGGTCCGCATGGCTCGCCGTGGGCGGCATCGGGCTTGGTGGGTGTGACGCTGGTTGTGGTAGCGGACTTGGCTGGGCAATTCGCGTTCGGCACCCGCTACCCCGTCGGGGTCATCACCGGGGCACTCGGGGCACCCTACCTGGTATATCTCATTATCCGAACCAACCGCACCGGAGGGTCGTTGTGACTAGAGACCATCGTTTGAGCGCCACCGCGCTCACCCTCGGATACCGCGATCTGGTGGTGATCGACGGGCTTGACCTGGACATTCCGCCTGGTCAACTGACCGCGATTGTCGGCGCGAACGCGTGCGGTAAATCCACCCTGCTGCGCGCCATGTCGCGGTTGTTGAAGCCACGCGCCGGGCAGATGCTGTTGGATGGCCGGCCGGTTCACCGCATCCCCGCTAAGGAACTCGCCCGCACCTTGGGCCTGCTCCCGCAGGCCCCCATCGCTCCCGAAGGGATCACCGTCGCGGATCTGGTGGGCCGCGGGCGCAATCCGCACCGCCGGGCGCTGTCACGCTGGACCAGACGCGATGACGAGGCGGTGGCCGCCGCCCTGGAGGCGACCGACACCCTGGAGTTGGCCGACCGCGCAGTCGATGAACTGTCCGGCGGGCAGCGCCAGCGGGTCTGGATTGCCATGGCGTTGGCTCAAGAAACAGATTTGCTGCTCCTGGACGAACCCACCACGTTCCTTGATGTTGCTCACCAGATCGAGGTACTCGACCTCCTGGTCGAACTCAACCGTGACCGGGGCACAACCATTGTGATGGTCCTCCATGACCTGAACCTGGCAGCGCGCTACGCCGACAACCTCGTTGCTATCGCGGACGGCCGCGTCCACAGCGCTGGCCCACCCCCTGACGTGCTCACCCCCCAGACGGTCCGCGCCGTCTTTGGGATCGACAGTCAAGTGATCTCCGACCCCACTTCCGGGCGGCCCCTGATGCTTCCCATTGGTCGCCATCGCTCCGCCGGCGGGCCGGGGCGCGAATCGGTCCTGGACTAAACCACGGTCTGGGCAGTTTGCGAGCGGAGGTTGGCGCCGCGCGTACGGCACATTCAGTGGCGTGAAATCAAGGCCGGTTCACCCAAGGCTGACCAACACGCTGCTGCGAACGAAAGGCGCTGACCAGCGCATTTCGTTCCGTTCAGACGATGGGAGCCAGCGCCCCGGACAGCTCGGCTCATCCGCAAAGGTTTCGGCCACATAGTGTGGCTAGAGATTCCGCAGGGTGTCATGGTCCTGGTGGACGGTTCGGCTGTGGAACAGTTCGTTTACGTCGCCGCGCCGGAGGTGGCCCTGCGACCACACTGCGGGACTGAGCGCCAGCTAGCCGACGCGTCCCGGCAGCGCGCCTAGATTCTCCGGGTATGACTACGAGCAACACGACTGGAACCAGCACGGCTCAAACCGGCACGGGTCAAACCGGCACAGCTCAAACCGGCACGGCTCAAACCGGCACGGAGCAGACGCGTGCAGAGCAGACCCGGGCAGAGCAGACCCGGGCAGAGCAGACCAACACAGTCCACATCAACACGGCGCAGGTTGACCGCTTCTTGCGGAGCGCGCAACAAGTGCTCCCACCACCGGACCGGTGGCCGCAGGTCAACACGTATCCGAACTCGCTGGCGGAGTGCATCATTGACGCGATCTGGTCAGAACGGGTGCGCTACACCAACGTGATCGAGATTGTCGACCGCTACCGCGCGTTCCGCCAGGCCCAGGGGGCTGATGCGGACCGGGACGGGGCCCGCGCCCTGGTGGACACGTTTGGCCTAGGTGTGGCGGCGTGGATGGAACAGATCGGCAACCACCAGCGCGTTTACTCCCGCGATCAGGCGCCTTACAAGGCGGAATTGGTGCTGGCAGCAGGGCAGGCGGCTCTGGCCGCCGGAGTCGATTCGACCGCCGATCTGCGCGCCGGCTATGACGCCGACACACCGGTGTTCCGGGACCTGCGTCAGCGCTGGCTCGACCTGCCGTCCGAAGGCTCCGGCATTAGCTGGGGACGCCTGCTGCTCTCAGCGGGCATCGAAACGGTGCCGCTCGATTCGTGGCTGGCTGATTTCGCCTCTGCCGCGCTCGGCGCCCCGGTCGCCACCGCAGAGGCAATGGTCCTGGCAGATTCCGCCGCCCCCGCCATGGGCGTCACCGGGTTCCGACTGCGCAACGCGATCTGGATCTACCAGCACCGATTGGCGCGCGGCGCCCACCGCCGGCCCCATGAATCGGATCGCGTCGCACCGGGCCCGGATGCTCCCCCAACTCTCTGATTCCACCCGCGCTAGCGGCTGCGCCGGCGGGGCGGGCGGCCCGTGGTTGACCGGTTTGGGCAGTTTGAACACCTCCGGGCCGGTGTTGCGGTTCGCGGCTGTGGCGTTGTAGCAGGTCACAGCGTTGGGCTGATACTGCCGGGTCTGTTGAAGGTGCTCAAACTGCCCAAACCCAACCTTGGCACCAGCGCCCAGCGACCGGTTTGGGCGGTTTGGCCGCCCCAGGGCGGTGGGCCATGACCTGCCCAGGGCAGCTATCCAAGCCCCCCGGGGCAGCCAGATGGGAACTCGGCACGGAGCCGTTCCCACTGGCTCCGGAACTACGGAACATCCGGGGGCCTGCCCCCGGTAACCTTGCGGGTGTGACGCAATCAAAGGGTGGCGCCCTGTGGGGCGGGCGGTTCGCCGCCGGGCCGGCGCCGGCACTTACAGCTCTGTCCCGGTCGACCCATTTCGATTGGCGGCTCGCTCGCCTCGACATTGCCGGGTCGCGGGCCCACGCCCTCGCGCTGGCCCAGGCCGGCCTGCTGACCGAATCCGAACGCCACGACATGCTGGTCTGCCTCGATGTGCTCGAAGAAGAGGTCCGCACGGGAGCGTTGGCGCCAGAACCGAGTGATGAGGACGTACACAGTGCGCTCGAACGCCGCCTGCTGGAGATCGCCGGGCCGCAACTCGGCGGCAAGCTCAGAGCGGGCCGGTCCCGGAACGACCAGATCGCCGCACTCATCCGGTTGTGGCTACTCGAAGAGTCCCGCGGGATTGTTGACGGGCTGTTGGACGTGGTTGATGCCCTGGCCGCACAGGCCGCCGCCCACCCGGACGCAGTGATGCCGGGCCGCACCCACATGCAGCACGCGCAGCCGGTGCTCCTGGCCCATCACCTGCTAGCCCACGTTTGGCCGTTGCTCCGCGACGTGGAGCGCCTCCAGCAATGGGAGGGCCGGGCCCGCCGTTCGCCGTACGGCGCTGGCGCGTTGGCTGGCTCCACGTTGGGGCTCGACCCGAATCTAGTGGCCCGCGAATTAGGCCTGGGCGAGCCCTTGGAAAACTCGATCGACGCCACCGCCTCACGCGACGTAGTCGCGGAATTCGCGTTTATCGCCGCACTGGCGGCCGTGGATTTATCGCGGCTTGCCGAAGAGATCATTATCTGGTCAACCGCCGAATTCGGTTACGTCACACTCCATGATTCCTATTCCACCGGCTCCAGCATTATGCCGCAAAAGAAGAACCCCGACATAGCCGAATTGGCGCGCGGCAAAGCCGGCCGGCTGATCGGTGACTTGACAGGCTTATTGGCCACGCTAAAAGGCCTACCGTTGGCCTATAACCGCGATTTGCAGGAAGACAAAGAGCCGGTGTTCGATGCCGTCGATTCACTAACGCTCCTCCTCCCCGCAATTGCCGGAATGGTTGGGACGCTCCAATTCAATGTGGACCGTTTAGCAGACTTGGCGCCTAGGGGACATGCGTTGGCCACCGACATGGCGGAGTGGATGGTCAAACAGGGCGTCCCGTTTAGGGAAGCCCACGAAGTGACGGGCCGGGCGGTCCAGGCGGCCGAGTCGGCCGGCAAGGAACTTGGGCAACTGGATGTGGCGGAGTTGGCCGGGATAGACCCGCGGCTGACGCCGGATGTCCGCGAGGTACTGACCCTAGCCGGTGCTCTGGCCGGTCGCGACGGGGTGGGCGGCACAGCCGCCCCACGCGTCCGAGAACAGCTTGCCGCCGCCGTGAGAACCGCCAAAAGCCTGCGGCCGGCCGCATAACGGCCGACCGGTCTGTGATCAACTGCTGCTTGCCGCTTTGAGCGGCAGGAATTTGCCACTGTCGGCTGACAAATGCGCGCGCCGCGCAGGCGCGCGGCCCAGCGACCGGCCCAGCGCGCAGTTACAGACCGCCAACTGCTCGGCCGTTGTGGCCTAGCCACACTTGCCGTAGACTTATCGAAGTGCTTTCTCTGAAAGCTCTTTACTAGAACGATAGCAACGCCGCTAAGGAAGTGCCCGGCCATGACTCCGCCCGCGAGCCCCAACACGAATTCCAGCATGAATACCACACCGAATCCCACGTATCCGCCGCCGGTGCGGCTCGGACCACTGATGGGCCGGTACTTCGGCCTGCAACTTGTTGTCAACATGGCCAACGGCGGTGCGGCAACCTACCTGCTGCCCCTCTGGCTCCAAGAACTCGACGCAGACTCAAAGGTGGCGCATTACGGGATTGTTGGAACACTGGCCGCGACCTGCGCGATCATCGCACAACCACTGTGGGGCGGGTTGTCGGACCGCACCCGCGGCCGCTGGGGCCGGCGCGCGCCCTGGATCGCCGCCGGGGCAGGGGGAATCGGCTGCTGTATCGCGTTACTCGGCGCCAGTTCAATCTTCCCGTTGATTGTGGCGGCGGCCTGCGGGGTGCAGATCTGTTACTCAATGTTCTCGGCGCCACTGACCGCGATCGTGGCGGACCGCACACCGGTCGAACGCCGCGGGGTGATGTCAGCGCTGGGCGGCGCGGGCGCGTACCTGGGGGTGCTCGGCGGGGTGCTGGTCGTTTCAATGTTCGCCTCACGGGTCCAACTCGGTTTCTTGGCCTGCGCGGCCTTTGTGGTGGTGGCGGGTGTACCGCTCGGGATTGGCCTGAAACGCGATTCGCGGCTGCTGCCACGCGAGCCGAAACGCCCGGTGCGGGAGGCACTCCAATCATTTTGGGTCTCGCCGCGGCGCTATCCTGACTTCGCCTGGGTGTTTGTGGCGCGGCTGGTGCTGATCACGGGCTTTTGGGGGATCTATTCCTTCCTGCTCTACCTGGCCCAGGATTATTGCGGGCTGAGCGTGGAGGAGGCCGCCCGGGTCTATCCGCTGCTGTCGGCGGTGCTGATGGCCGCGATTCTGGTCTCCATTGTGCCGGGCGGGTGGATCTCGGACAGGCTTGGCCGGCGCAAGATCGTGGTGATGGTGGCCTCCGGCCTGATCGGCGCTTCGGTGATAGTTCCGCTGCTCAGCCCAACAATTCCGGCGCTCGCGCTGTCGCTCGCGATCGCTGGCGTGGGGTTCGGGGCTTACCTGTCGGTGGATCAGGCGCTGATGACTCAGGTGTTGCCTTCCGTCGCGGATTCGGGCAAGCAACTCGGCATTTTGAACATTGCGCAGGCCGGTGGGCAGGTGCTTGCGCCGGGTGTGGCCGCTGGCGTGATCGGTTTGGTTGGGTACCGTGGGTTGTACGTGTTTGCTGGGGTGATGGCGTTGGCGGCGATCGCCTTGGTGGCGCCGATCAAATCGGTGCGCTGACGTTCACTGGGGTAGGGGCCCGGCGGTGGCAGCGGACCAGAAAGGTGAGGACGATGCCGTTAGATCAAGTAACCAAACAAGCCCGGCGCGCGGGACGCCGTCTGGTAGGCCGGACCGCCAAAGATCCCGCCGGGTGGCGGGCGCAAGCCCTGCAGATCGACCGGGAAATCACCGCCAAGTTGATGCAGCCGGCCCCGCCGGGCGTCACGGTCGAGGATCGCCAGGTCCCCGTCCCCGGCCGGGGTCACGTCCGCGTCCGGCTCTACCTGCCGCAGACGCCCCCGCCGCACGATGCCGCCCCCGCCGGACCCAACGCCGCGCCCGCGCCCGGGTCGGGGGGCAAGGCGCCGAGTGGGGCGGTTGGGGATCATGCTGCGGGCGGACCCAACGCCGCGACCCCGCCCGGGTCGGCGGGCAAGGGGCCGAATGGGGCGGTTTGGGATCAAGGCGCCCAGACCCCCGGCCCGACTCCCGCCGGTGGTGCCGGCGCCGGTAGGCGCGGGGCGATCTTGGCGTTCTTTGGGGGCGCGTTCCGGCAAGGCGGGGTTGATCATCCCAGTGTGGATATTTTCAACCGCACTCGGGCCCACGACGCCGGGATCATAGTCGCCGCCGTTGATTATGCGCTGGCGCCCGAGCACACCTATCCCGAGGCCCTGGAGCAGGGCTACGCGGCGTTGGAGTGGCTGGGAGGCGGAGCGGACGGCATCGGGCTGCGGGTTGACCGTCTTGGAATCGAAGGCCAATCCTCGGGGGCGAACCTGGCGGCCGGCGTAGCTTTGATGAGCCGGGACCGGGGTGGGCCGGCGCTGGCATTCCAACTGCTGGAAGTGCCGACGCTCGACCTGACGGGGGGACACCTGTCGCGCGCTGATGCGTGGAAGATCGGGGCGCCGCCGTTCCTGGTAGCACGCGGCCTGCGGGCGCTGGTGCGAGACTACTTGGGGGACTCGTCGCTGGCAACGCAGCCGTATGCGTCGCCGCTGCTCGCCCCCGATCTGAGCGGGCTGCCGCCCGCCCACATTGCGATCGCGGAATATGACCTGCTGCGCGGCGACGGCGAAGCTTATGCGGCCCGGTTGGCCGCCGCTGGGATCGAGGTCAAACTAGAACAGTTCGCTCGCTTGGGCCACGAGTCGTTGCTCTACACCGCCGCCTTGGAGCCAGCCCGCCGCTGGCAGGCCGATGTGACGGAGCTTCTGCGGACGCTCCGATCAGACACCTAGCTGGGCGGACCCTGCGGTCACCGGTCGCTGCGGCCCGCGCGCACGGCGGGGATGCCGATCGCGACCGCGATCAGGATCAGGGCTAGGCCCAACCAGAGCCACGGAATGGTCCAGATGGTGACGCGTTCGCGTGCCACAACCGGCAACTCGGTGCTGGCGCCGGCCGCCACGCCGCTGACCTCTACCTCGGCGATGGTCCGAAACAGCGGGAAGATGCCCGCAACGGTGACCTGGCGGGTCACATATGATCCGGGCAGGATCTCCGGCAGCGTGTTGGCGGCGCCCTCCGAGCCCCCAATCCCGGCGGGCCCGGCGAGGCGCACCTGCTCGGTTGGCACCAGCCGGACATTGCCCGAGTTCGTCAGCGTGTACGCCACCGTAATCTGCCCTGAACTAAACGGGTTGGCCGAGGCCTGCGCGCTGATCCGTAGCTCGCTGACCTTCAATTCCGGTTTGAGTTCGCCGGCCACGGCAACGTACACCTGTAGCGCTAGACGGTGGCTGTCCTGGGCTGAGACCGCTCCGGATTCGTCCAGGACGGATGTCACAATACCGGCGGCGTGGTCGCCCGGGGAGGCATTTTCCGGCACCCGGACCTCGAAGGGCACGCTCACCGAGGCGCCGGGCTCCAGTTGGACCTGCACCGATGCCGCGTCCACCGCGCCCCCACTCGGTTCGCCGAACGCAATCCAACCGCCCGCATCGGTGCGTTTTTCGGCGGCGGGTCGCAGGGCCGCCAAGCCGTCGGCTGTGGTGTAGGCGTCGGCCGCGTACACCTTCAACTTGAGCGTCGCATCAGACTGCGACTGCAGCACTATCCCGTCCGCCACCACTTCCCCCGCCACCACCGGATAGGAGTAGTCCGCGCGGCCAGTACCCAAGTCGCCGTCGGCGGTGGCCAGCGCCCAAGTCGCGCTCCCGTCTGATGTGTCGGTGCCGTCTTGACCGGCCCCGCTCACTACCCCGCCTGCTGCACCGGCGGTCAAAACACCGAGGGTTAGCGCGGCCAGAGCCGCGCCAAGAGCGCGCCGGGTGCGTCGTTGGCGCATCGCTCAGCCCACCCCGGCGATGACCGCCGCACCGGGAGCACTGCCGCCTGGAGTGGATGCGGGCACCTTCAGGGCAAGCCCGGCCGGCACCGTCGCGGTGCCGGCGAAGGTGGCCAAGATCACTTCCACGGGCGCAATGGGCTCCCCCAACTCCGGATCCGGCATACAAGCAGCGTAGCCTGAAGCGGTGGCGGGACCGCCACCCCGACGCGCCTGCGCGCTGAGCAAACTGCCGTTGCCTATCTCCCGGGTCCCTTCGTCACCACGGCGGCGCGGGGGGGCGGCATCGTGCGCGGGAAGAATTGAAACGGCCGCCCGCGACAACCCACTAGCCGTCGCAAGCCTCCATTACGAGGTCCACGCCCCGAACTTCGCCTTCTTCGTCAACGACTCGTGCGGTGATGCGAGGCTTTTTCGGTGCCATATCGGCCGCGGTATCCGCGACGGTCTCGGTGACTGCGTCGATCCACATCCAGTCCATAACAATCGGCAAATCGAAGGTTTGACGCGTCGTAGAGTGCCGTCGGCAATCCGTCGATCCGGTCGAGTACGGCGCCACAGCCTCGTCGATACTGCGCTGGTCAGGCATCCCACGGTGTGCCACAAGCAGCCACACCACCGTGGCCACGCAACCCACGCCAACCACCAAGACGGCCCAGAGCCAGCCCCGGAGGCGGCGCTTACCGCGCCAGATCTCCCTGTTGCCCATCTGCGATCCTTCCTTAGCTGTACTCGAATTTTTGTAAGTATTCAACACGGCGCTCCTGGTAGTCCCAATGCTCAGCTTGGGCAATCTCCAGCAGTTCTCTGATCCGCGCCATCCGCTCTTCCGCGTCCGGCGCGGTGATATCAAACGGGTTGGCAGGGTCACCGAAGTTGACCACCGGCATGGCGGGTGGATCCCAGTCGCTCCAGTCGACTTGGTCGTATGGCACGCCCGCCTCTAGTTGTTGATCGATCACCCGGTCGGCTGCCTCCCAAGCCGCCGTATCGAAGGCAGGGCACACCTCCAGCAAGGCTCGCAACTCCGCATCGGTCATGCTCTCAGGCAACACAACCTCGGGTGCCTCGTAGTCAATGGTCGCCAAGGTCGGGGCGATTGGGTCTGCGACGTCCGGGTAGCCGTTGTCACGCACGCAGGTCGCCCACTCGACGCCAGCCTCCACTTCGGCCGCCAACCCCGCGAGGCGTTCCTCGGCCCACTCACGGGCCTTGGCCGCCACCGAGTATCCCGTCTTCTCCTTACAGGCCAGGTATACCGCCGTGTAGTCGGCGTCTTTGAACAGCAGCCGCTCCGCCGACGCACCCGCTGACTCGTAGGGCCGCCTCAGTTCATCCAACAGCGCTGACCCGTCATCCTCGCCCGGTTCTTCCGACGCTTGTGATTGGCACCCGATCTCATTGCACAGTTCGAAGGGTTCGTCGGTGTCCAGCGTCACACCAATGCGCCCAACCACCGCTGGCAGTCCGGCCTCCTGTAGGCAGGCAATCATGCCCTCGGTTTGGGCCAATACATCCGGGTCCTCCTCCAACCCTTGCGAACCGTCACCTATCAGACTCGCCACATCATCATCTCCGTCACCTAACGTCGCACAACCAGCCAGAGCCAAGCCGACTACCAACGTCACCCCCAACAGCACGGCCCGCACCGCCCGCTGGCCTCTCACGCCGCCACCTCCGGCTCCACCAGGCCCCGCCCTGGCAAAGACCAGACGCGGTCGCAGCGCTCCACGACGGCCGGATCGTGGGTGCACATCAGTACTAGCGCTCCGCGCCTGGCCAGCCCAAGCAACGCTTCGAACACGACCTGCGCGTTGGGCGGGTCGAGTGCCGCCATCGGCTCATCGGCCAGCACCAGGACCGGGTCTTTCAGCAGCAGCCGGGCCAGCGCCACGCGCTGCTGCTCCCCGCCGCTCAAGGTAAACACCCGCCCGCGCTCCAACTCGCTGGCGCCCACCCGCTCCAACACGTCTTTGATGGCTGCGGGCTTAGGCGCCCGCCCAGCGGGCGTGATCGGTACCTTGAGGTTTTGCCGCACAGTCCACGTATCCACCAGGCCGGCATTCTGGAACACAAACCCGACCACGTCCCGCAGGTAGCGCCGCTTAGCCGCGCCCCGCAGCCGACCAACCTCTATCTGAGCTCGCCCGCCCCGCTTGTCCGGTGCTGCCCCGCCCCGCTCGTCCCCCACGCCCGATGCCGTCCCGCCCCGTTCATCCCCCACGCCCGATGCCGTCCCGCCCCGCCCCAAGTCCGGTGCCGCAGCGCTCTCGCCAGGTTCCGGACCCACCTCGCCCGGTTCCGTGCCCGCCTCGCCAGGTTCCGTACCCGCCTCGCCCGGTTCCGTACCCGCCTCGCCAGGTTCCGGACCCGCCTCGCCCGGTTCCGGACCCGCCTCGCCCGGTTCCGTGGCCGGCGCCGCCGCGCCGGCCGGTTCGGGCAAGGGACGCAGAAGTATCCGGCCAGCGGTGGGTGTATCCAATGCCCCCAAGAGGTTCAACAAGGTAGTCTTGCCGCAGCCGCTGGGGCCGGTCACTGCGACCAACTCGCCGGAGACGGCTGTAAACCCGACTCCGTCGAGGACGCGCCGCCCGCCGAACTCCCTCACCAAGCCCTCAACTGTCAACTCGACCGGGCCACCAACCGGGTACAGCCCCCGGTCAGGCGCCTCGGCGCTCAATACAGTTTCAGCCACTCTGCCCTCCTTCTCGCGAGAAATGCCAACATCACGGCAAAAGCCACCGCCGCGTTCAACACCACCAGGCCAATCGACGCTTGAAGCACCGTTCCCGTCCCGAGCATATCGATCCCAGCGGCAAGCCCCAGCCCGGCAACACCGGCGCCGGCAGCGAGCACGGCTGTCGGCACCGCCATTGGCGCCAGGCGCCGCCCGTGGATCAGGCGCGCGAACAGCTCCCGCCGGTGGCGTAAGCAGTCAGACGCCGCGAAAACCACCGCCGCCAGCACCAACACCCCAAGCGCCAGCGCCAAGGCGGCGATCGCTCGCCACGCTGCGCTCCGCGCGGTGGCGATCGAATCCAAGGCGAGAGTTGTGAGACGAAAGAGTTCGGGCTGGCTGTCGGAATTCATGCCCTGGTCGAGGGCACGGCTCGCGGCCGTAGAATCCGAGAACAGTACATCGCCGGTGAACATGTAGTACCGCAACGAAGCCGACGAGACCACCCCAAGCTCAAGTGGTACACCGTACAACACCGGGTCGATCCAGGCCGCAGGACGGTAGTAGGAGGGCGTGGCGAAAGTGAACAACGTCTGGCCAGACTGGATCAGCCGCACTTCCGGTTTCAGCGTTATTCCCGGTGCCGTTGTCCGGCCCTGCAAGTCCGAAGCCTCTCCCTCGGCGAACTCCAACCCGGCCGCTTCATAGACCGGCGCGTAGGCCGCCAAGTGCTCGGGCACCAACACCGTGAAGCTCTCAATGGCAGTCGGGTCGATCTCCACCCCGGACTGGTCTAGCACCGGTTCACGCGCCAGGTAATTGGGATTGACGAGCATGGTCGACCCGAAGCCCACTTGAACGTCGAAGTCGCCACCGACATACCCGTTAGCCCATCCCCAGTAGTCCTCACCTTGGTAGACCAGGATGGCCTTCCCGGCAGCATCTTGCTCAAGCAGGAACGCTGTGTCTTCGCCGAAGTCGCTCGACGCCAGCAAAGGCTCCGCGTCTGCCGCATAGATGAACACCAGATCACTGGCCGCGCGCCACTCGGATTCGAACTGGCGCATGTCCCTGGCTTCGCGCAGTCCGGCAATCGCGAGATTCAGCCCCACCGCAGCCACGGCCACCACCAATGCTTGGAGCCCCACCGCCATCGCGAAACTGTAGCTCGCTGGGCGCTCACCCTTGAGCAGGTCAACGACCCGCAAGCGGGGGCATGAGACGCGCGCCAAGCCGTGCTCGGCCACCACGATCACAACCAGGGCAACCATCGCGGCTCCGGCCCAAAGGGCAAACGTACCTAGCTGGTTCCAACCGTTGTACCAGCCGAGGAACACCCAACCGGCCACGCAAACTGCGGCCCCGGCCGCCACGGTCGTCAACACGAACTCACCAGCGTCCCGGAGGTACCGGGAGGCAGCCGAGCGGCCTTGGACCACCCAGATGGCGTCCCGGCGCCGCCGTTGCACCGTGCCCAAAACGATCGCCGCAGCCAGCCCCAACGCGAGGGCCACCGCCACCGCCCACGTGGTTACGTCGACATGGGTCAACGCCACGAACAGGGAAGTGTCCCAGAACGCCGGGGCAGCGATCACGCCCCGCTCGACCATGCCGCCCAGCGCTTCGCTGCCAATCTCGCTGTCCGCCGCGTAGAGGCCCCGCGCGTCTGTCATCCCCAGCTCGCCGCCGGTCAGCACTTTGGTGGTGCGCCCACGCGTGAAATCCGCGTAGCTGAGCGCGCCGTCCCCCCGCCCATCAAACAGGTACATGACGCGCCCGTCGGGGTTCTCCGGATCCGCCGAGACCCTCAGGATGGCGCAGCCACACTGCTCTGCCAGGTCTTGGATCACTGCGGCCGCCTCGGCGTTGCTGATATCGCTGACGCCCTCAACATTGAACGCGGTCCGGCTTCCGGCCGGCACGAGCTGCTCATACGAAGAAAATGCGACGAACGCCACCACCCACGCGATCATCGCGGCTATGGCCACCGCCACCCGCTCTGTTCGCAGCATCCCAAACCCTGCCTTTCTCCGTGAACCGCACGCCAAAACTATCGATCCCGGGGCGCCCGCTTCGAGCAAGCACCCCGGGGCTCTAAACACAACTTACTTTCCGCAGTTCCCCAGGTCAACGCCCCGCGCTACTCACATCTGCGGCAGGAACGCTCCTGGGCGACCTGTCAGGGAAAGACCGCATGTACCGTCTCTTGTTTCGTCCGTTCATTTTCTCTTCCGCCTTGTTCCCTTATTGATGGTGCATTGATCGGCGGACGCGGAACGGATTCACGTCGTTAGCCACGACCGAGACTAACGAAGCGCCCCTCCCACTTGTCAAGACCCCGCAGGCGTTGGACACAAGTTTTGACGCGAACACATTTCACACGAGCATCTGACAACGAGGCCCCACACATCCGCGAGACGATCCATCAGACCCAGATCCGCGAGTAGTGGTCCGCGTGGGGCCGGCGGCGAGCTGAGGCGCCCCGTGAGGGCACCCGGCGCCGCGTCGCGGCCGCGTCGGCGCCCTGCGGGCGCGCCGGAACTGCCGGTTGTCCGTCCGGCCCGGAATTGCCGGCCGGTCCCTGGATGGACCTGCTGTCGTGACGGGTAGTACGGGGTCCTACATTGAGTTAAGCTGGGCGGGTGCTGCAATTCACGAAGCGAGACATCAACCATCGCACCTCCCAGGTGTTGGACCAGATCGCTGCGGCCGGGACGACGGCGGTGGTGACCGAGCGCGGTGTTCCGAAGTGGCGCATCGAGCCGGTGCTCCCGCCGCCGCTGTCACCGATCGAGCAGGGCATCCGGGACGGGCGGATCCAACCGCGCAGCGAGAACCCGCCGCCGCGCACGCCCAAGCGACCCTCGGGCCGGACCCCCGCCGAGATTGACCGGCTGGTCCAGGAGATGAAGGGCGACTGGTGAGGGTCTACTACCTCGACTCGTCCGTCGCCGCCTATGACCTCCTGCCGGACGGAAATCCCCGTGTCGGCGCCTGGATCGACGGAATCATCGATGATGGGGGCCGCTTGGTCTCCTCCCGCCTCCTCCGTCTGGAACTGGCCCGGCTGGCCCGCCGCGAGCACCTGGACGGGTCGCTGCTTGAGGAGGTAGTCGCCCGAGTCGATCTGGTAGAGATCGACCGGCGCACGGTGGACTTCGCCGAGACGATCGAGCCGCACGTCAACGCGCTTGACGCGCTCCACCTGGCGACCGCCTGGTTGCTCGACCCCGCCTTGACCGTCGCCACGCACGACCGCGCCATGGCGGCCGCGGCCGCAGAGATGGGCTTGGCCACCATCGACCCCCTGGCGCCGGACCCCGGCCCGGATGGCCGCGAGCCGACGGATGGGGACCCCGAGTAGGCAAGACTCGGCTCGGGCGCAAAGGTTTTAGCCACGTAGTCGGGCTAGCCGCACCCCACAAACTCTGGCCGCTTCGCTCCGAGATTTTGCGGGGACCCCGAGTAGGCAAGACTCGGCTCGGGCACAAAGGTTTTAGCCACGTAGTGGGGATAGTGAAAGGGGCCCCGGCGCGTAGCGCCGGGGCCCCTCGGGGGATGGGTGAGGCCTCGCCCCTTCTTGAGTGGGGCTTAGCCCTGATTCGGTTGTTACCGGTTGGCGGGTTCCAGACCCGAGTCGGCCGGGATCCGGTCCGCCGTGATGCGGCGCCGGAACACGTAGATCGACCAGGCCTGATAGGCCAGCACAATCGGCACCAGGCAGATGGCCACAATGGTCATCAGTTCGAGTGTCAACTGGCTGGACGCCGAGGCGTGGATGGGCTGGCCGGTGATGACCGCTCTTTCCGGGAGCGGCTCGATCGGCACATACTCACCCTCCAAGATGCCCAGAGCATGCAGTGCGCCGAGGGCGCCGTTCGCATTCTCGATCCGGCCGTTCAGGTTCGCTAGGCCCAGGTCATTGTCCCAGGCTTCGCCAGTGACGATCGCTGTGACATCCATGCCGTCGTGGAAGGTTTCCGCTTCCGGCGTGGCCGCCGCAACAGCCGCGAGTGTCACAGGCACCTGATCCACAACACCCTGGACAGTGACAGCAATCTGGTCGATCGCCGCTTGCACAGTCTTTTCGACCTCAGCCACCACGGTGCCCGCAGGCAGGATCCCAGCAATCGTGTCCTTTCCAGCCACCAGATCAGCGACCACCACGCCGATGGTCGCATCGTCAGCCGGCAGCCCATTGCGTAGCAGCGTCACCGCGACGGTCGAGACGACATTAGCGTCGTTGATGACACCCAGCACCGGACTGGTGCCGGCCGCGACATCCGCCAAGATGGCCTGAGTGACATCCTTCGCCTCCTGAGAGGCCTCCCCCGTGCCAACCTGACTCAGATCAGGCAACGAGCGAACCCTATCGAAGGTGATGTCGACTGCCGCCGTCACCTGTTCCTGCGTCAACAAACCCAACGCCGGATAGGTGCCAGCCGCGACATCGGCCAAGATACCCGATGTCAACTCCTTGGCTTTCTCGCTCGGCGCGGCCCCGGCATCCAATGCGGCCGGGTCCAACCCTGCGAAAGTCGCGACGACGACATCGTCCACTGTTATGCCACTGCCATCGTTCTCGGTGCCCAAAACCACCTTGCCCACAATCGGGTCTGCCACCGAGTCGCCTTTCAGCGTGATCTGCGAACCGTTGATCACGTTCGGGAACAGCGCAGCGAAGATGGTCACAACCGCCGCCAACAACGCCACCGTCATAGACGTAAAGGCCAAGCCGGACCGCCGGGACAGGGTGGTCAAGACCACCACTACCAGCGCGATCGCGGCAACGCCGATCCCGACCCAGACCACCAGCGACGGATGGTTCGCCCCGTTGAACTTCAGCCCCAGCCACAACACCCAGATCGCAGCGATCACAGTCGCCGCGATCGAGAGCTTAGGCGCCAGGCGTTCGGACCGTTCGCGCACCACACCATCAGTCTTGAGTGACAAGAAGATAGCGCCGTGAGCCAGGAACAAAGCTGCCGTGGTCAAACCACCGACCAGCAAGAAGCCCTGGTGAGCGATCACCAAATCCCAGAAAGTGCCGGCGTACAGGATCTTGGTCGAGCCGAGCTGGGCGGGGTTCACGTCCGCCTTGACGCCCGCCACCAGGTTGGCGAAAGCCACACCCCACAGGATCGCGGGAATCCAGGAACCGAGCACAATGCACCAATCCCAAAGTGTGCGCCAGCCGCCCGAGTTGATCTTCCCCCGGTACTCGAACGCCACCGCGCGGATAATCAACCCGACCAGAATCAAGAACAACGGCAAATACGCCGCCGAGAACAGCGTCGCATACCATTCGGGGAACGCCGCAAACGTAGCACCGCCTGCGGTCAAGACCCAGACTTCGTTGCCGTCCCAGAGCGGCCCAATGGTGGACAGCATGGCCCGGCGTTCGTTGTCTCTCTTGCCAATGATGGGCAACAGCATCCCAACACCGAAGTCGAAACCCTCCAGCACCAGATAGCCGGTCCACAGCACGGCAATTAAACCGAACCACAAGAACTCGTAGCCGCTGGGGCCCTCGGCGAGCCGCCGCAGCAGCTCTACCAGGCCTTTGGCGGTGTCCTCAGTGACCTGCGGATCGACTTGCGCCGGAGCCAACGCGAGAATGTTATTCAACATGAAAGTTCCTCCTTAGCTCCGTCAGTAAGAGAAGGTGAGCGGCCTGGATTCATCCAGGTCAGCCTTCACCTCTGGGATCGGGTCGTCATAGTTCAAGCCTCGTGAAACATAGCGCTTCATCAGGTAGAACCAGGCGATGGCGAGTACTAGATAGATCAATGTGAACGCGACCACCGTCAGCAGGATTGGGCCTGCTGTGACTACCGGCGAGACGGCATCGGTCGTTGAAAGTGACAACGCCGTGTTGACTCCCCCCGTCATCAAGTGGGTCGCCGGGTCCAAAGCGACCTGCGGATAGACAATGAACGGTTGGCGGCCAATTTCTGTGAAGATCCAGCCGAACGCGCCACCCAGGAAGGGCATCGGCAACGACAGGATGGCCCAGAACTTGAGGAAACCGCTACCGGTTGTCCGGCGCCCACGCAGCGCGAGCAGTCCGACAATCGCCAGCAGCGCTGAGAACACGCCGAAGCCGATCATCAGGCGGAACGTCCAGAACGTGGCCTGCTGCGACGGGATGAAATTCAGCGCGTCAAGCTGGTCTTCGCTCAGGTCGCCGGACTCGACATAAGCCGCTTGCAGCACGCTGGCCGCCGTGTCCATGCCGTTGACCTGCGCTTCGGGATCGTTATAAGCGAGGAACGACAGCAACTTGGGGATCTCGATGATCCGGGTGACCGAATCTTCATTCCAGGTTCCGTCGGGGTTCAACTGGCATTCGCCGAAAGCGGCCACAGTAAACCCGGCGCCCTCACCAGGGTCTGGCGTGACGCAGAGCAACTCCGCCGCCGCCATCTTGGTGGGCTGGATTTCAGTAATGACTTGGGCCTGGTGGTGGCCCGAGAAGATCAGGGACAGACCGGCGAGCACAACGACCCAGCAGCCCAGCACCCCGCCACGGCGGTAAACCTGCGCTGCCGGTTCGTTGCCGGCCCTAACCGCCCGCACCACCCACCAGATCGCGATGCCGGCCATGAAAGTGCCGGCCACCACGAACGATGTCGAGATGGTGTGCCAGAAGGTCGACAACGACAGCCGCGAGAACAAGACCTCGCCTAGGTTGTCCATGGCCGCCCGGTCCAGATTGGCGTCGAACTTGGCCCCGACTGGGTACTGCATGAAGGAGTTGGCGGCCAGGATGAAGAAGGCCGAGAGGTTCACGGCGAAAG
>JAITJY010000044.1 GCA_031278675.1 Bifidobacteriaceae bacterium | reverse complement strand
CGCTGGCCGCCCAGTCCGATGATGACGTCTTTGCTGGCGAAACGCTGCGTGTTCCAAAGCCTCTTAATCGCGGCGGAGACGTCGGCGGGGCGCAAAACCTCGCCGTCGCGAACGGCATCGGGCGTCAAATCGACTTCGGCGTAACGCTGAATCGACGCCGGCCCCCTCGGATTCGCGCCATCTAACGCCAACTCGACGGCACGCAACTGCGTGTCGCCGATGTCGAGCCCGACCACTTGGGTTCTCGCCATCGCCTCGCCTTTCCGCTTCCTAGAACTTTCAGCCCACCGTCAAAGCTGTATCAATTGACGATACAGGTCCCACAAAGGCGCGCCGACCGCGCAACCCAACGCCGCTCCGGCGCACATCCACGGTCCAAACGGAATAGCCGTGCGCCGGCCGCCCCGGTTCTTCACAATCACCCCGACACCCCAGACCGCGCCCAATAGGAACGCCCCCAGCGCGCCCACCGCCAACGGCCCCCAGCCCTGGTAGGCCAGCGCCAGCCCGATCAACCCGGCCAGTTTGACGTCGCCGCGTCCCATCCCTTTGGGCACCAGCAGATGGACCAGCCCGTAGGCCGCCCACAGTCCGATGCCGCCAATCGCCGCCCGCGCCAGCGCCGCCCAGTCGCCCGTCAGGAGGCTGGCCAGGGCGAGCAGCGCCGCCAAGACCGGATAAGACGGCAGCACTATCGCGTCCGGCAGCCGCCCGGTCCGGGCGTCGATCACCGTCAGCGCGACGGCCACGGCGGCCGCGTAGAGATAGGCCGGAATCGCCGCGGGCGGTCGAATGAACAGCGCCACCAGCGCGAACACAGCCGCGGTGGTCGCCTCGACCAGCGGGTAGAGAGCCGAGATCGGCTCGCCGCAGGAGCGGCAGCGGCCGCGCAGCAACAGCCAGGACAACACCGGAATGTTGTCCTTGGCCGCCACCCGCGCGCCGCACTTGGGGCAGGCCGACCGCGGCCACAGGCTTGAGCGGTTCGGTACCCGGGCGATCACCACGGTCAGGAACGAGCCGATGACCAGCCCCAGCAGACCGCCGCCCAAACCGCGGGCGATCAGGTCCAATGTGTCAGCCGTCACGTCTTGACCACCTTCGGCGGATCGACCTTCTCCTGCCACCAGATGGACCATTCACCGTTGCCGATCGGCGAGAACAGCAGCGGGCGTTTCTTGGTCAAATTACCGTTGTAGGTGAAACTCTTCTTGTATCCGCTTAGCAACGAGGGAGCGGCGGACTCGCCGCTGTCCCAGCCCAGGACGCCGCGGAAGTTCTGCGCCAGCGAGCCGAACAATTGGACTTCGCCCAGCGGGGCGGGACCGCCGGTCGTGCTACCGATCTTCCAGTTCTGGAGTCGGAAGCTGCCGTTGCCAGCGATGATCCCGGCTTCGATTCTGAGCACGTCCGTGTCTCCCTGGTAGTCGGTCGGCCAAACGTTCGTGCCTGTCGCGCGAACCCGCTGGTCGTCCCCAGGCTGCGACCAGAGATAACTACCGGAAGCGGACGGATTGACCACCGCTTTGAGGGTTTCCATCACCGGGTTGTAGATCTCGATCGACCCGCCAGCCATCAGCCCGAGCAGATCGTTGTCGTCATCCTCGGTCAGCAGATCGCCGGTGAGCACGATGGATCTGTCGGCGTAAACGGTCACTGTCCCGGCGGCCTCGCCCTCGATCCAGGCATTGCCAATGCCAATAAACTTGTCCGAATACTTCATGGACACTTCGTGCGTATAGGTGTCGCCGGACCCCATAGGCAATCCCTCGTATTTGGTCTCGTAAGTGCCAAGCGGAAGCTCCTTGCCAGATGGCCCCCCAATTCCTTTGCTGGGAATCTCCTTGTTAAGCGCCGGATTGGCGTCGACGTCGATGCTCTTGACGTAGATGATGCTCCCATCCGGCACGTCGACCACCGCTCCAGTCGCCGAACTCAGCTCGTCCAGCGATCCGCACCCGTCGTTGGGCTTAGTGGTGGTGTTCTTGGACCAGACCGTCATTGTGCCGTCGCCGTTGAAGATAATCCGCGTGGCGCCTTCGTACTGACAACCCTCGTCACCAATTTCAGTTGGGTCGGGCGCCCGCTTGACCTCAACCGCTTCCGCCCAGGCGGGAGCGGCGGAGCCCCATTGGGCCGTGCCGTTGACGCACACGCTCCAGGTCTAGCTATCGGCCGGATTGACCGCTTGGCACCTTGGATCCCTTGTCGTGAATTCGCCCAAGAATTGGGCCTTGTTCGACTTGATCGTGTCGTTGGAATGGACCCGGCCGTCGAGAACGTCAAACTGCGAGAAATAGGGTTCCGGGCAGGCGCGGGCCAGGTTGTCGGATCCTATATAGATGCGGGTCGGTTTATTCGCCGGGTTCGGGTAAATCTCCCAGCGGTGCCCCAATTGGTTCATGGTCTCCGCCTCCGGCCAGCCCTGACCGCACATGCGCGATGATATTCCGTCGGGATAAGCGGTGTCGTCAGTCGGGTCGATTACCTCGTAGTCCGAGAGGTACAGATACTGCTCCGGGGAGTCTTTGGCGATGCGGGCCTTGATTGAACGCACCACGGAACCGGCGGCGCCGGTCGCGACGACTTCCAGGCTCCTGGCGATGGGGCTGTAGTAGGTGACCATGTAGTGGAAACGCTCGGCGGCGGAGCCCGCGCCGAACTCGGCCACTTTGGCCTCGGTGCCGGCCGTCCAGCCGCAGTCGGCGGCGAAGTAGTCGCCATCGAGCGCGCCCTCTGAGCTTTGCGGCGGCGCGCCAGTGAACGCAGCCTGGCAATATCCGGTTGGGTCGTCTTTGGTCCCGGCCACATCGCTGAGGTAGTCGGGATCGGCCCGCAGGCGGCTCAGCAGATCGCTGACGCCGGACTGAGCCGCCGCCAAGGCGAGGTCGGTGTCTTGTTCGTAACGGGAGTACTTGGTCGACGCGGTGAGGTATGCCAACGATCCGAGCACCACCACCATCAGGATTGTGAAGGCCGCCAACACGGCCACCATCGTCACACCGGCGTCGCGGCCGCGGCGCCGCCTAAGGTATCCGCGCATCACAGGTTCTCCCATTCACGAATGGTAAAGCGTTTGAAAACCGTCGCTTGTAAATCCTCGTCGCTGTTCGGTCCGGCAGTCGGTCCGGCCACGGTGACGCGCATTTCGACGGCGCCGATTCTGGCCAGCGATGTGTCCGGCACCGAATGCGTGGCGGGCTCGAAGTCGCCGGTGCTCGGGTCGCGGACGTAATAGGTGAACAGTTCGCCCTCCTCGACGTCACGAGCCACCACCAAATCCTCGAACAGGTCATCGGGGCAGTCGGCAGTTCCCTTGGCGCAGAAACTGGCGACGTCCGCGACTATCTTGGGCGACTGGAGACAGCGGTGGAGCACTCCGGGGTCGGGTCCGCCACCCCAGCACTTGTCGCCCAGCAGGATTTCGACCCGGCTGATGTGGCCGCCCCCGGAGTCGCCGGCCACCGGTAGCGCGGAAGTGAATTCCATGTGGTCCGCGGCTGCGACCGTGAAGATCTGGGCCGCTGATTTCCCCCCGGTGGCGGACGCCGGCTTCTCCGACGAGGCGTGGCTCAGCGCGTCGCCCAGCCAAACGCTGACCTGCCTTATGCCGTCGCTGCGGTTTTGGCGGATCAAGTTCTTGGCGTCATGTTTAAGCATCGACACGGTGACCATTGTGACCATGCCCATGACCATCCCGCCGACGGCGATAACAGCCAACAATTCGGCTACGGTCATCCCCGCGTCGCCGGACCGGCCGGACCGGGCGCGCAGCCGCGCGATCAGCCCCCTCATCACAGCACCACCGATGGCATGGTGTTCGGACCGGAAACCAAATCGACTTCGTCGTAGGTGACGCCGCCGATCATGATGTCGTATTTTCCCGGGGCCAGAGCCGCGAAAGTGGCGACGCCGTTGACCAGAGCGGCCGCGCTGTCGCCGCCGCCCTCCGGGGACCACGGCCTGGCCCAGACCATCTGCACCGCCTCGGTGGCATTGATCACGTTCACTTTCAGGGTGGCGACCTCGCTGTAGTTTTCGATCTGCACCTGCACCCGCTGATCGGGCTTGGCGCCAACATTCTGGGATGGGCTCGGGTTGCCCGCCGGGTTGACGAACGCCGCCGAGCCGCCTTGGTAACCACCCAAAGTCACGGTGTAGGAGCTGCCCGCGGGGGCCGGCACGACCGAGATCACAGCGCAGCCGACGGAGTTGGTGTTGACCGACGGCGTCAGCACGTCGGGGCCGGTGACCTCGACCCGGATACTCGGGCGCGGCCCGTAGTCGGCCCCTTGGGCCGAGCCTTGGATTCGAACCACGATTTGGGCCTGACCGGCTGGAATTCCGGCGGACGCCCTGCGCCCGGGCGGGAACACCTTGGAGACCACATGGGGACTGGTGCCGGCGCCCATGCCTTCCCAAGCGACGGTCACGGTGACCTGGACGCCCTGGGCCGCCTCAACTCCGGAGCCGTCGGAGCAGGGCGACTTGACCGCGGTGTCGTAAGCGGCGGCGTTGCGAACGATTTTGTACTTTTGGCCGTCGAGGGCGAACGGGAAATCCGATGTCGGAATCCCGCCGGGCGTGGCGCTAAGCTCATCGACCAAGTTGGGATTGGTGACCTCGCCCTCGCCCACGACCAGTTGGGCCCCATTGGGCGAACCGGTGATCACCTGGCTGACCAGATCTAGTTCTCGTTGCGCCAGGCCGGCCGCAGTGATCCGAGCTCGGTTGTCGGCGCTGGCAGCGGTGCCGGACGTGACCACTAACATGGCCGCGACGCTGAAAACGCTCAGCAGGACCACCGAAATCATCACTTCGACCATGGTGGCGCCGCGTTCGCGGTGAATTGGGCTGCGGGGCGGTTTTGCCCGCGTCCCCGGGGCGGCTGATTTCACCTTCCTAACCCCTTTCCAATTAGCGCTGATTAGGGTCAGTGTGGCCGCGTTGGCAACGGGCTTGAATAGCGCGGGCACACAATTGATCGTACCGCCGAACCTCCGGCCTGGACAAACACCTGTGGGGGGGCGCCCCCAGGGGGGGGGGGGGGCCCCACCCGAAGATGTCCGGGCCCCCCGGGGGGGGGGGG
>JAITJY010000023.1 GCA_031278675.1 Bifidobacteriaceae bacterium | reverse complement strand
GCGGGTGGGCCGCTTGGGCGGCTGCGCGTTGGCTGGGGTATTTGGTGGGGTGGGGGGCGCGGGCCGTGGCGTTTGTCCGGTCGCGCTACGCGGCGGAGGCGGTCGCATTGGAGGCCCGGGGGCTGGCGGAAGGCGTCCCGGGGGGACGGATCGCCACATACCGGGGCGGCTACTTGCCGGAAGAGCGCCGTGACCTGGAGAAACGCTTACGGAACGGGTCGCTGCTGGGGCTGGTTTCGACATCGGCGCTGGAATTGGGGATCGATGTGGCGGGGCTCGACGCGGTGCTGATCGCGGGCTGGCCGGGGACGGTGGTGGCGTTGCGCCAGCAGGCGGGACGCTCCGGCCGTGCCGGGTTGGACGGCCTGGCGGTGTGGATCGCCGGCACGGACCCGTTGGATTGCTACATCGCTGAGCATCCGGAGACCGTGGTGGGCGCGCCTCTGGAGGCAAGTGTGTTCGACCCTTCTAACCCGTATGTGATGGCGCCGCATTTGGCCGCGGCGGCGTCCGAGCTACCGCTGAGCGTGGCCGAGGCCGCCAGATTCGACCCAGGCGCTCCCGAAATCTTGCAGTCATTGGGTCTAACGGGGGCGTTGCGGCGGCGCGGCGATACCTGGTTTTGGGTGTTGCCGGAGCGGGCTGCCGCGCTGACCGACCTGCGGGGGTCTGGTGGTGGGCTGATTCAGATGGTGGAAGGGTCGACCGGTCGGGTCTTGGGCACAGTGGACGCCAGCCGGGCGCCTGCCGTGGCGCACCCCGGCGCCGTCTATCTCCATCAGGGCGCCACGTTCTTGGTGAGCGACCTTGACCTGACGGGCGGCATCGCCACCCTCGACGGTGCGAAGGTCGCCTACCGCACAATGCCTCTGAGCCAGAGTTCCGTGAGCGTGGTCGAAGAACTCTCGGCCGCAGTTGAACCGCCTGCGACCTGGCATTTCGGGACAGTTGACGTGAGTTCCCAGGTGGTCGGCTACATGCGTTTGCGTCAGGCCGCCGCCCAGCGCGGCGCCGGGCCTGGTCAGGTGGCGGACGCGGGCGCCGGGCAGCAGGGTGACGGTTCGCAGTCCGATGCCGTGGGGCAGCCTGGCGGCGTGCCGCTTGGGGCCGGAGCGGGGATGGCTGGCGGGGAGCAGGGTGACGGTTCGCAGTCCGATGCCGTGGGGCAGCCTGGCGGCGTACCGCTTGGGGCCGGAGCGGACGCGGGCGGCGGGCAGCAGGGTGACGGTTCGCAGTCCGATGCCGTGGGGCAGCCTGGCGGCGTGCCGGTTGGGGCCGGAGCGGGGACGGCTGGCGGGCCAGCGGGGCCGGGGCCTGGGGTCGGGGGCTCGGCTGGGGGCGGAGGATCGGCTGGGGTCGGAGGATCGGCTGGGGTCGGGGGATCGGCTGGGGGCGGGGGATCGGCTGGGGGCGGAACGGGGCCTGCGGGGATCAGCAACTACATTGACACAGTCCCGCTGGACATGCCCAGTTCTTCGCTGCGGACTGCCGCTACTTGGGTGACAGTGCCCGCCGAGACGCTGGAAGCGGCCGGCCTAGCCGCAGACCAGGTGCCCGGGGCGCTGCACGCGGCGGAACACGCCGCGATTGGGCTGCTGCCGCTGCTCGCAACGTGTGACCGATGGGATTTGGGCGGATTGTCGGCGGCGCTTCACGCCGACACGGGCGCGGCGACCATCTTCATCCATGACGCAGTGCCGGGCGGGGCAGGGTTCGCCGAGCGGGCCTATCACCGTCACACCGAATTGATTGCGGCCGTGGCGGCCCGCCTGGAGGCGTGCAATTGCGCTGAAGGCTGTCCCTCTTGCATCCAGTCCCCAAAATGCGGCAATGCGAACCAGGTGTTATCCAAACAAGGCGCGTTATCCTTGGTCCGCGCGCTGATGTCCGGGACGTAGATGGGTTGGCTGGCCGCGCCACATCTTGACCGGGATGGGCCGGGGATGTTGGAAAGGATGTGTATCTGATGGTTGTTTGTGGATGCTCCGGCGCCTGAGTCTGTGCGGCTTCGGTTCGAGGACACGCGCACCGACCCGCCGGAGGTGACCTGGTGGTGAACCCGGGTGCGTTCCTCCTAGGGAGGGCCGGCTACGGCTGTGGCGCGCGCGGAGCGCGCGCCCAGGACGCCGAGTTGGACTTGGACCGCGCAGTCAACCCGCAACTCGTTGGTGCTGCCCGTGGGAACGCAGCCGATCAGGTCGGCGTTCATTGCTGTTGCCACCGTGTCCGCCGCGGCGCAAGCCTCGGTGGCGTCGAGCCCGTCGATCAGGGCTTGAGCACCGGCCAGCGCCGCCAGGTCGGCGGCGCTCACCGCTCTCTGGTTCGCCAAGACAGCTTGACCGACCGCTGCCACCGCGACCAGTGACATAGCCAACGCGCCAACCAGCCCGATGGCCAACACAGTCCCCGAACCGCGTTCCGCGTCAGCCCTGTCCTTGCTGGTCAGACGCCAGCCGCGCCGCTGCGGCGGAGCCGCGACAGACCGAATCACCCGCTCAGCCATGATCATGCCCAAACCGGCGGCGCGGTGACGCGGCCGGTCCCCACCGAATCGCCCGGTCAGCCATGATCCGCAGCAGCGGCGCCGGGGCGGCAGAGCCGGTTCGGGGCGAATTGGCCTGGGGCGGATCGCTGCGAGCCGCTGGTCAGCGTCCGATGTGCGCCCGGGTGCAGGCCCCGCTGACGCGGCGCCCAACCCCCGACCCCACACCGGACGCCGGTGAAGCGGGCCGTTCACAAGCCACAGCCACGCGACGGCTCGCAAGCCGCCACGGCATCGGCCGATGCTGGACGGTTGCCCAACAACGGAATCCAGACAGATCCAGAGCAATGCACTTTGACCAGGCCACCGTCGCGGCTGACCCCGACGTCAACCGGCCGCCCGGCGGCCTGGACCGCCACACCTGCAATTTCGCTGTCTCCCGCGCCAAGGGCGGCGGTGCGGGCGGCGGCACGGGCGGCATCGGCCAAACGCAACTGCCCTACCGCCGCTGAACCTGCACCCATCAGCACTGCCAGGAGCGAAATCACCGCAGGCAGGGCCAGCGCCAACTCCACTGTGACTGAACCCTCGTCCCGTTGCTTGGACATCAGTTCAACGCCCGCTGCACAATCGCCAGCAGCCAGCCACGCACCGCGTCCGACTGCAGAATCGCGAGCAGCAGCCCGGCGAACCCGGCCGCAGTCAAGATGGCGATGGCGTACTCCGCAGTGATGCCGCCCGCCTCGCTGTCCTCCAGCCCATTGTCCTCAGGCACGAAAGTGCCCAGTGCTGCAAGATGCCGCCGCATTGCCCGGTCAAGCCCGGGAATCTTGAGTTGTCCCATGGGTAAACCTCCTTTCTGGTGTGTTAGTTGCTTGCCCGTTCAGCCTGCCCCACGCCGCTGCGCCGGCGCTGGCGAGAAAACCTCGGCCTGTGGAGTGAGGCCGGTGTGGACAACCCACCCCGTCCGGTCCCGGCGCGACACCGTTCGGCCTGCCGCCCGTCCGGTCCCGGCGCGCCCCCGTGCGGTCTGCCCCCGCTTGCCCCCGGCACGATCCCGTTGGGCCTGCCCCCGTCCGCCCCGGCGCGATCCCGTTGGGCCTGCCCCGTCCGCCCCCGGCGCGACACCGTTCGGCTTGCCCCCCGTCCGGTCCCGGCGCGACCCCGCTCGGCCCCGCTCGGCCCGCCAAAGACAAAGAAACACTAACTAACTACGTGAAATATCGCTCAGTTACTTGGTGTTTTTTCGCAATCCCGGTAGGCCGGACCCAAGGAGGTTGAGGCGATGGAAGCGAACGAAGGGTACCGCGCCCGGATCGCCGACGGGCTGTTGTCCCAGGCCATGGGCGCCATGGGGGCGGTCCAAGTGGTCGGGCCGAAGTGGTGCGGGAAGACCACAACCGCGCAGCAGGTTTGCCGGAGCGCCATCTACTTCCAGGACCCCGATCAACGCGCGTCGCTGCTGGGACTCGCCGCCGAGAAGCCATCGCTACTGCTCAAGAGTGCCCAGCCGATACTGCTTGACGAATGGCAGGACGCGCCACAAATCTGGGACGCTGTTCGCTTCGCAGTCGACCAGGATGCCACCCCAGGCCAATTCGTCCTGACCGGTTCTACCGTTGTCAGGCCCGAGAACCGGGACCTGATAAGGCACAGCGGCACCGGCCGTTTCGCCAAAGTGCGGATGCGGCCCATGAGCCTGAGCGAATCGGGTGACTCGAACGGCGGGGTGTCGCTGGCGAGCCTCTTCGACGGCGCAGCGGTCGAGGCAACCAGTCCGCTCGGCCTGGAAGACATCGCCCGCCTGATCCTGCAGGGCGGCTGGCCGGCGGCGGTGAACGCCCGTGGATCGGCGGGGCGGGCAGGGTGGGCGCCGCGAGATTACGTCGATTCGATCGCGGATGCCGATATCTCGCGGGTCGACGGCATCGAGAAGAACCCGAACCGCGTCCGGTTGCTGTTGCGCTCGCTGGCCCGCAACGAGTCCACCGCCGCCAAGATGACCGTATTGCAAGCGGACATGGCGGCCGCAGGCGGCACCATCTCCATCAACACGATCACCGGATATCTGTCTGCATTAAGGGGTCTGTACGTGCTCGAAGAGCAGCAGCCGTGGGCCGGTGCCGTCCGCTCCCGAGTGGTACAACGCGCGGCTCCCGTACGCCGGTACGCCGACCCGTCCATTCTGGCGGCCATCCTCGGCTTGTCGGAGGACAAGTTGTTGACCGACTTCAACACCTTCGGCTGCCTCTTCGAGTCGCTGGTGGTGCGTGACCTGCGCTGCTACGCGGAGGCGGGGGATGCCGAAGTCTTCTATTACCACGACCTGCGCGGCTTGGAATGCGATGCGATCATTGAGCGCCGCGACGGCGCCTGGGGCGCCGTCGCGATCAAACTCGCTGCCAGTCAGGCGCAAGCCGCCAAAGCGAACCTGTCAGCCATCCGGGACAAGGTCAGGTCCCAACACGGCGGTCAGGCATCATTCTTGCTGGTAGTGACCAACACGCCGCACGCCTACCAAGACGCCGACGGCGTGTACTACGTCCCCCTAGGATGCCTCAAGCCGTAGTCGCACGTGATTAGCGCACGGCATAGACCACGTAGTCGTCGAAGTGTTGCCAGATCGTCCCGGCCTCTAGGAAACCGGAAATGCGCAGCAACTCCGTGTGTAAAGCGGGCGTAAGAGGGGCGTTGGGGGCGGCATCGGACAACCGGCGGTCTCTTTCATCGGCTAGAGCGGCGAATCCTTCATGGGAACGGAGTTCACGCCACCATCTATCCCAATCGGGGTGCCCCGCTGACAGGACCGCCGCGCGCTGGCGGGCGTCATCGGCGGCGCCGACGGCCGCAAAGAACGGGCCGGAGGTGGTCCGCGAGAGATGGTCCGCGTTGAAGAAGAGGCTCGACTCCGGAAGCAGGCGCGCCAACTGGCCGTAGAGCGTGACCAGGCCGCTCACCGGAAGCCAGCTCAACGCCGTGCTGGAGACCACCGCGCTGAGTTCTTGCCCGCTTAGTGTTTCTGTCCAGGCGGGGTCCATTAGGTTGGCTTCGACCACTTTGGCCCGGTCGGCATAGCCGGAGAGATTATGCCGCGCCAAGTCCAGCAATGCCGGGTCATAGTCAAGTGTGATGGTCCGCGCCGCAGGAAACCGCTCCAGGATCAGCTTGGAGAACGATCCAGGCCCGCACCCTAAGTCCAGCACCGTGGCCGGCTGATCAAAGGCGTAGGACAAAGCATCAAGGATCACTTCGAAGCGGGCGGACCGGAACCTAACGTAGCCTTCTTGCTGGTGTTCCCAGGCGTCGATCAGGGCATCCAACGCGTCGGTATCGGCTTGGTTAGGCAGCGCCATGGCGGTTCCTTCCTCGAGGTGTCTTTCGGGGATTTATCATATGCGATCAGGTTAGGCTAGCCTAAACCTTATGAACTCCCCCAGATTCGCCAAGCGCTCTGCGCTCACACTGTTCATCGCGTCCGCGACGCTCGTCACCTTGGCCACGGCCGGTTGCTCGTCGGGTTCCACCGAATCCCCTGCACAGGAGACCTCGCCGGAGGTCTCCACTGATGTTTCCGCCGGGGCCAAAACCGGTTTCCCGCTGACGCTAACCAACTGCGGCATCGACGTCACGTATGAAAACCCACCCGAACGAGTTGTCGCACTCGACCAAATGGCGGCGGAAATCCTGATCAAACTCGGGGTGGGTGACCGCCTCATTGGCGTCGGCTATCAGCCCGATGCCATACCCGAAGAGATCGCGGTCGAATACAAGGCCGTCCCGACCATCAGCGATCCCGGAGACATCCCCAGCCATGAGGCTGTACTTGAGGCCCAGCCAGACTTCGTCTACACCATGTACACACGCTTCTTCACAGCGGAGAATGCGGGCGAACGCGAGGAGTTACATAACCTGGGAGTGGCAACCTACCTCACGGAGTTGACCTGCGCGTATGGCGAGGCCGTCGAGGATGTCTCGTTCGAGATGCTGTTCCAGGAATACCAAGACCTGGGGGCGATCTTCGGCGTGGATGAGGCGGCCGCAGCCTTCGCCGCCGAGCAGCGCGCCATCCTGGAGGCGGGCGTAGCCAGCGCCGCGACCGTCGAGGGCACCCCCTCGGTCATGTGGTTCTATTCAACGTACGATGGCGTGCCCGTAGTCGCAGGACCGGGCCTCCTGCCCCAGCATGTCACGGAATTGGTAGGGGCCGAGAACGTGTTCGATGATGCCGCCTCGACCTGGCCGGAGACAAGCTGGGAAGAAGTGGCGGCCCGTTCGCCCGACGTGATCATCCTGGCAGACTTGAGCCGGGGCTTGCCGGGGGACAGCGCGGCGGACAAGATCGAGATCCTGAAAGCTGATCCAGTCACCTCGCAACTTGAAGCGGTCAAGCAGGACCGTTTCATCGTTGTGCCAGGCAGATACATGGAGCCCAGCTACGCCACAGTCAACGTAGTCCCGGTGGTCGCCGACGGCCTGGTCGCGCTCTTCTAGCGCTACCCCACAAACTCTGGCTGCTTCGCTCCGAGAT
>JAITJY010000386.1 GCA_031278675.1 Bifidobacteriaceae bacterium | reverse complement strand
GGCACGCCCGGACGGAGTCGGCGCGCCGCCGGGCGCATCGGCACGCCCGGACGGAGTTGGCGCGGCCGGAGTTGGCGCGCCGCCGGGCGGCGTGGCCTTGGTGTGGAACGCTAGCTGCGCGGAATCTAGGCCGCGGGCTGCTACGTGTTGGACGGCATCGGCGGCTTTATCTACCAAAAGCGCCACGTCGACGCGCTGCGACGCCGGGAAATCCGCCAGCACGTAGCGCACCGCGTCGGTGCGTCCGGGCGGCCGGCCAATCCCGCAACGGACGCGGATGTAATCCTTCGTGCCGAGCGCCCGCGAGATGTCACGCAGCCCATTGTGACCACCCTCGCCGCCGCCGCGTTTGAGGCGGACCTCCCAAGGGGGCAGATCAAGGTCATCATGGACCACAATCAGGCGCTCCACCGGCACCCCGAAATAGTCCATCAGCTCCGAGGTGGGACCCCCGGACAGGTTCATGAAGGTTTGCGGTTTGACCAGCACCGCGCGCGGACCCGGGCGGCCCCCGGCCGCCCAACCCAACCGCACCGCGCCAGCCAACGCCCGGCGGTGGGCCCGGCCCGCGAACGCCCCGCCAAAGCGTCCAGCCAGCACATCTACCGTCATAAAACCCAGGTTATGGCGGTTGCGGGCGTAGTTAGGCCCGGGGTTGCCGAGCCCCACCACTAACCAAACGTCGCTCACAACTAGCTAACGTACGCCTTATCAGGCCGCTTCGGCGCCCTCGGCCGCATCCGTCTCTGCGCCAGCTTCGGGTGCCTCGGCACGCGGCGCCGTCACCGTGACAAGACCCGTCTCGGGACTCTCCAACGGTTCGACCCCCTCCGGCAACTCCAAGTCGCGGACGCGGACGGTGTCGCCATCGTTCAAACCCTCCACCGAAATCGAGATGACCTCGGGGAAATGCGTGGCCTCGGCACGCACCGCCAATTCTTGCATTTCCAGGATCGCGACACCGCTGGTCGGCTCACCCTCGATATGCAACGGGACCGTCGCTTCGATCTTCTCGCCGCGCTTAATGATCTGCAGGTCAACGTGCTCCAGCACATCAGTGACCGGGTTGCGCTGGATTTCCCGCGCAATTGTCAAAGTCTGCTTGCCGTCTAGATCAATCGCCAGGACCGCGTTCGAGTGGCGCAACGCCAAGAACGCCTCGTGACCCGGCAACGAAATATGGATCGGCGTGTCGCTGCGCGAATGCATCACCGCCGGGACCCATCCCGCGCGCCGCGTGCGCCGGGCCGCCCCCTTACCGAATTCCGTCCTTACCTGCACATTCAATACTGTCTCAGCCATCGCGGGCTCTCCTTCTCGCTAGCATCTGTCAGGCCCGGGCCGAGCGCACATCCCCCAAGACATGCCGCGCCGATGTCGATCACGGAGTCCCAGCCCACCGCACAGTTTCCTGCCACACAGCTTTGCGGCGCGCTACTTGGGCTCCCTCGCCAAGGCAACCGTGCCATCCTACCCGCTCACAGCGGCGCTCAAGCAAGGCGTGCGCGGCGGGGGGCGACGCGGCAGGGCGCGGCATCGGCGGCGGGGAGGCTACACGGCGGGGAGCGGCATCTGCGGCGGGACGCGGCATCTGCGGCGGGGAGGCAACACGGCAGGGCGCGGCATCTACGGCAGGGCGCGGCATCGGCGGCGGGGAGGCGACATCTTGGGTCTTGGCGGCGGCGCGCCTACGCTGGACGCAATGAACGAAGCGGGCAAGGAGGGGATTTGGACGCAGTGCTGGGTGACGGGCCGATTCGTTACGTGGCAATCGGCGACAGTTTCACTGAAGGTGTCGGGGATCAAACACCGGGCGCGCTGCCGCGCGGCTGGGCAGACCGGGTGGCGCAAGGGCTAGCGACACACTGCCCCGGGCCGGTGTTCTACGCCAACCTCGCGATCCGGGGACGCCTTCTGGCCCCCATTGTGGCGGACCAGCTTCCCGCAGCGCTCGCCCTGGAGCCGGCCCCAACGTTCCTGACCCTCAACGGCGGCGGCAACGACATGCTCCGGCCGCGCGCTGACATTGATCGGTTGACCGCGCTGACCAGGCAAGTGATCGAGGGATGCCATGGCGCCGGGATCAAGCCGGTGGTCCTGGCCGGCCCCGACCCGTCAGGCGGGCTGCCGCTCGCGCGCCTGATTCACCGGCGCGCCGCCGAACTGACCGCCGCTGCGGCCGACCTCGCGGCCGCCACGGATGCGTTCTTCATCAACGTGTTCCGCGACCGCGAAATCCGCCGGCCCGGGTATTGGTCCGAAGACCGGCTCCATTTGAATTCGGCCGGGCACGCGCGGGTCGCGGCATTGGTGCTCACGGCGCTGGGGATCCCCGCCCCGCTGCCAGCCCGGCCGGCGAACCCATCCGCCGGCCTCAGCGCCGACCTGCGCTTCTACAGGCAACACGTTGGGCCTTGGATGGGGCGGCGCGTGCGCCGCCGTTCATCCGGCGACAACCGGACCGCGAAGTACCCCGCTTGGACGCTACAGGCGCCGCCGCCAACGGCGCCAGCCACGTAAGGCCCGGAGGTCCGGCCCGCTCCGCATTGCTGCCAAACGCTAGCCACACTATGTGGCCGAAACCTTTGCACCTGAGCCGAGCTGTCCGGGGCGCTGGCTCCCATCGTCTGAACGGAACGAAATGCGCTGGTCAGCGCTTTGCGTTCACAGCAGATGGAGCGTGGTCAATAGCCACGCTCCGGCGGCCTCCTGGCCGTGGGTCGGTCCCCCTGCCGCCCTCGCTGACCCCATCAGATTTGGGCTACAAGATCTACGCCGAGTCGTTCACCTCGGCCGACCACCTGGCCGAGGTCCAGGCGGCGGCCAAAGACCTGGTTGACGCAGTTATCCAGTAGACGCCAAGGGCCTGCGGCCGCAGCCGAACGGGACCCTGACACGCACGCCGTCGTGGCGTGTCCCGCCACCCCCCGCCCAATGCA
>JAITJY010000009.1 GCA_031278675.1 Bifidobacteriaceae bacterium | reverse complement strand
TTGTCCTCGATGATCCAGCCCCTCGCCCAGTTCGGGCCGATCAGCCCCGGCTGGTCGGCCGTGGGCGGCGTCCACGGGCAGGCCGCGTGCGCCAACTCGAATCCGCGCACGGTGATGTAGTTCCGCCCCGTCGCCAGCGGGTAGAAGACGCTGCGCCGGACGTTGACCTCGACCAGCTCCGCGTTCGGGTCCGCGCCGGCGAAGTTCGCCCAGATGGTTGTCTCCTCCGGGCCGACCTCGGCGTGCCACACCCGCGCGGTCTGCTCCGGGTCCGCCACCGGGTCCTCCAAACCCGTCCAATCATCCCGCACGGACTTGCGGCGCGTCGGCGCGAACACATCCGCCACCGAGCCGACCTCGAAGAAAGACCGGCCGTTGAGGTAGACATCCCCCAGGTGCTTGGGCGCCTCGGCGCCCACCGGGCGCACCAGCCAATCCCCCCGCAGCCTCTCCGCGTACGGGTTGAAGTCCCCGAACAGGCTGTTCGGCAGCTTGGCAACCCAAACCCCGCCGGCCCGGTCGCTGGTGGGCGCCCCCACGGCATCGGGCGTCTGGCGGACCCAACCGACCACCTGCTCCGACCCCTTGATCGCCACATGCTGGCCCTCGGCGGCGCGGTAGGTGATCCGGCGGGCGTCGCCCGACCCGCCGCGCCTCGGCTTCACCCACTCCCGGTACACGCCCTCGTGGACCACGACTTCGTCGCCGGCGGCGGCGACCCGCGCGGCCTGGTTGATGGTCAAGAATGGGTCGGCGGCGCCGCCGGAGGCCCGGTCGGAGCCAAACTTGGCGACGTGGTATTCGGTCACTGAAAAGGGTGCCTCTCTTGGGGGAGTTCCCGTGAACGCTAGCGCACAGATTCGACGGGTGGCAGACCTCTTACAGCCTAAAGATTTTCAGTATTAGAGCCCACACTGGGCTTCTCATGACCCCCGGACCGACGCTCTGATAACTGTCATAGCCGGTCAAACCCCCAATCGGCTGGGGCTCTTCGGCTACTAAATAGTTTCGGAGCGAGGCGGGGCCGTGGACTCGCGCCGCTCTAGTTGAGCCGCTAGCTGCACGTGGTGCGAATACGGCATCTGGCCATCGATGAGTTGGCGGATGGTGGTGACGGTCAGCCGCCCGATGTCGGCCAAAGGCTGCGCCACGGTGGTCAGGCGCGGGGTCGACCACAAGCTCTGCGCGGTGCCGTCGAACCCGACCACAGACAGGTCGCCGGGGACCTCGACGCCCGCTTCGTGGGCGGCTGCCAGGATTCCCAGGGCGCTGCCGTCGCAGTTGGCGACGATCCCAGTCGGACGGGGATCCAGTGCCAGGAGTCGGGAGCCTGCGTTGAGCCCATCCTGCGGTGTGAAGCCCGCCTGGACCACCAACTCTCCGGGCACGTCCAGACCCGCGTCGCGGAAAGCCGCGACCATGCCATGATGCCGCTCGCGGGCGAATGCCGAGCTTTGGCGCCCAATCATTAGCCCGATCCGCCGATGCCCGAGGTCCAGCAGATGCCGCACCGCGAGGTAGCCGCCGTTGAAGTTGTTAGATGAGATCGAAACGATGCCCGCGTCCAGTAGCGAGTCGCAGTCCACCGCGACGAGCGGCAGACCGACCCGTTCGCAGGCGTCGATTTGCTCCCGGCTCAGATTTGAGGTGATGAAAACGGCTCCCTGGCAGCCACCGCCAAGAAGCGAGCGAGCCCACCGGTTCATCCGCCGCCTGTCCCCGTCCGACAGGGGCCCGAGCAGGCGCACTATCACTTGCACGTCCTGGGCGCGCGCCTCGCGCAGCATCGCGTCAAGTATGTGCGCGCAGTACATGGTCGCGTCCAAATCGCGGAAGATGGCGGTGATGCGGGTGACGGCTCGGCCGGGCTCGTCGGCCCTCGGCGTCGAGGGTCGGTACCCCAGGTCGTCAATCGCCTGCCGCACCTTCGCCCTAGTGGCCTCGCTGACCCCCGGGCGACCGTTCAGCACCTTTGAGGCCGTCGCCACCGAGGTCTTAGCGCGGCGCGCCACCAAGGCCAGAGTCGATTTCGGTGTAACGGCCACAGATCCCTCCTTGAAATAATTTCGCCCACGCTGGCGGCCCTGCGCCTCCACTCTAGCGGAAGCGCCCGGTTGTCGGATTCGGTGTGCCGCGTGCTGCGTCATGGAGGACACCCGCCTATTCTGCGCTACTCCAGGTACCGCCGCCGGAGGATGGCCCGGATGCCCAGTGCGAGCGAGAGCCGTTTTGGCGAAAAACTTCATTTGTCCGGCGCATTGCATCAGGCGATGTGACAGCCTACTGTCGCAACAACAGCGCCTCAACGGAGGGCGCCTGGCCATGAAGGATTCAGTCGGGGCCGATGGACCCCACGAAGATGCCAAGGAGATAAAGCAAATGCGTCATCACAACGGCCGTATGCGGGCGCTTGTCGCCACCCTGGTCGCCGGAGCTCTGGCAGTCGCTGCCGGAGGCTGCGGCGAGTCTGACGGGAACGGCAGCGCTAGCCCCACCACCGGGGGCGGAGCCGCCGGGGACCCGGCCACCGCCTGGTACTTGACGGGCGCCCCGAACGAGGAGATCACCAAGAAGTCGCTCGAGGACTGGAACGCCGCCCACCCCGACCAGCAGATCATCGGCGAGGTCTACGCCAATGACCCGTACAAAGAGAAAATCAGGACGGCCGTCGGCGCGGGCAACCCGCCCACGCTCATCTTCAACTGGGGGGCCGCCGGAGTCGTCGCCGAGTACGTGGCGGAAGACAAGGTCATAGACCTCACCGGGAGGGTGGACCAGGCCCTGTCACGCACCCTTGACTCGATCAACAAGGCCGGCCAGCTCGACGGCAAGCAATACGGGGTGCCGATCTACGGCACCCAGCCGGTCATCCTCTACTACAACAAGGCTCTGTTCGAGCAGGCTGGGGTCGAGGCGCCGTTCGAGACCTGGGATGACCTGCTGGCGTCGATTCCGAAGTTCAAAGCGATCGGGGTGGCGCCAATCGCGCTGGCCGGCCAGTCGAAGTGGCCGGACCTGATGTGGCTGGAGTATTTGGCGGACAGGGTTGGCGGCCCCGAGGCGTTCAACGCGGTCGCCGCCGGCGAAGCAGACGCTTGGTCGAACCCAGACATGCTGACGGCCCTGCAGATGATTCAAGATCTGGTCGCCGCCGACGGATTCCAGGAGTCGTTCGGCTCGACCACCACGGACTCGAACGCTGATGTGGCGCTGGTCCACACCGGTGAGGCCGCCATGTTGCTGCAAGGCTCGTGGTGCTATGGGACGTTCAAGAACGACGCCCCCGACTTCGTTTCGAGCGGGAATCTCGGGACTATGGTGTTCCCGACGGTCTCGGGCGGGAAAGGCGATCCGAACAACATCGCGGGCAACCCAGCCAACTACTTCTCGGTGGCGAAGGACGCCACCGCCGACCAACAGCAAGCCGTCATCGACTACTTGAACTCGGAGGCCTACACCGACGAGATCGTTGACGCGCTGATCGCGGGCGGTGCGGTGCCCCCGGCCAAGGACATCGAGGACAAGCTCGCCGCAGCCGACGACGCGGACTTCTTGATCCAGGCGTATGACCTGGTGAAGAACGCGCCGAACTTCCAGATGTCGTGGGATCAGGTGCTCAGCTCGGTCCAAGCCCAGGAGCTGCTGAACCAGCTTGACGCGATCTTCCTGGGAAGCATCACCCCGCAACAGTTCGCCGACAACATGAACGCGGTCATCGGCCAGTAAAAAGTAGATGGCAAAACGTTCAAGGCCCGGAGCGGCGCATCGGCGCCGCTCCGGGCCTAGCATGTGGCTGGCCAGCCCGGCCCTCGCGTTCTTCGGACTGTTCGCCGTGGTGCCGATGCTCGGAGTCGTCTACTTCTCGTTGGTGCGATGGGACGGCATGGGGGCCATGATCTGGGTTGGCCTGGACAACTGGTCCCAGGTGTTCTCAAACCGGACCAGCTTGGATGCGATGCGCTTGACCCTGGTGGTGATGGCGGCGACGTGGTTGATCCAGACGCCGATCTCGCTCCTGCTCGGGGTGTTCATGGCCGGTCGGCAACGCTACCGGGCGGCGATGAGCGTTCTGTACTTCCTGCCGCTGCTGTTCAGCGCCGCCGCAGTCGGCATCGCGTTCAAGAACCTGATGGACCCGGTGTTCGGCATCGGAGCCTCGGTTCCCGCGCTAAGGCAAGACTGGCTGGGCGACCCTGGGGTCGCGCTCTGGTCGGTGATGTTCGTCGTGAGCTGGTCGTTCATTCCGTTCCACTCGCTGCTTTACCAGGCCGGGGTGCGCCAGATCCCGGTCTCCATCTACGAGGCCGCGCGTGTCGATGGCGTCGGCCCCGTCAGGCAGTTCTTCTACATCACGCTGCCGCAACTGAAGTACACCATCATCACGTCCTCCACATTGATGTTGGTGGGCGCCTTGACCTACTTCGACCTGTTCTTTGTGATGACCCAGGGCGGCCCCGCCAACGCCACCCGGATACTTCCGCTCGACATGTACTTGACCGGATTCAGGTCCTTCCAGATGGGCAAAGCTTCGGCGGTGGCGGTCATCCTTATAGCCGTTGGGCTGACCTTGTCCCTCGGGTTGAACAGGCTTTCCGGCGCGCACCGGATGGAAAGTCAAATGGAGGGGATGTGATGAGGGGCCGGAACGTCATCGGCGCGGCCTTCGCGTGGATCTGGCTGGCGGTGATCCTGCTGCCGATCTACTACATGGTCATCACCTCGCTGCGCACCACCGGCGACTACTTCGAGTCCAACTCCCTGCTGCCGTCACGGAACCCGACGTTGGCGGCCTTCGCGGACGTGTTCGCCAACGACTTCGGTCGCTACCTTTTCAACTCGGCGGTGGTCACGGTCGCTGCTGTGGGCATACTTTTGGCAGTCGCGGTTATGGCCTCCTACGCGCTGGTCCGCAACCACTCCTGGGCGTCGCAGCGGGTCTTCCAACTGATCCTGCTTGGACTCGCCATCCCCGCCCAAGCCACCATCGTGCCGTTGTATTACATGATGACCAAGTTGGGCCTGTACGACACCCTGTTGGCGCTGATCCTCCCCTCGGTCGGGTTCGGCATCCCGATCACGGTGTTGATCCTGACCAACTTCATTCGGGACATCCCTAAGGAACTGTTCGAGTCGATGACCGTCGATGGCGCCGGGAATTGGCGCGTGCTCGGCCGCCTGGTGCTGCCCCTGTCGAAGCCCGCCATCGTGACGGTGGGGATCTACGAGGCGCTGCAAGTCTGGAACGGGTTCCTTTTCCCGCTCGTGCTAACCGGTTCGACCGAGGTGCGTGTCCTGCCGTATTCCTTGTTCTCCTTCCAAAGCGAGCACGGCGTCAACACTCCCGCCATCTTGGCATCGGTTGTGCTCTCGGCGCTGCCGGTGCTGGCCGCTTACGTTGTCGGCCGCAGGCAGTTGGTGGCGGGGCTGACGGCGGGTTTCGGGAAGTGACGCGGCGCGCGAAGCCGGGTGCGAGGGTCGGCGGGGCCGGCCCGGCAACGCTACCGCGGCCCGCCGGCCGGGGCGGCAATCCTGGGGGAGGCCATGGCGGCGCCGGCTTTTTGGGCGATGCCGCGCGCCCAAGGTGAGCGGACGGCATCGGGCACCGAAAAGGCTGGCTACGTTCTGGCGGCCAACCGCTCGGCGTATTCCTGGCGAATGGAGTCGCGCGGCTTGGTGCCCGCCGCCAAAGCCGCCTCGTATT
>JAITJY010000414.1 GCA_031278675.1 Bifidobacteriaceae bacterium | reverse complement strand
GCCGGCACATCGACCCCCTCCGCCAGGCAGCGGGCGTTGGTCAGCACCCTGCAAACGCCCTCACTCGGTTCGGACCGCAACCAGTCCAAGGCGGCGTTCCGCTTCAGCATGTTCATGGTTCCGTCGACGTGCTCGACCACCGCCGCCAAAGGCTCAGGCGCCTCAACTCTCACCACCCCGTCACAGTCCACGGCGGTGGCGTCCGCCTCCAACCATCCGGTGTAATGCTCGACCACCCCCTTGAACTCCCGCTCGAACGCCTTCGAGGTGGCAATCGACTGGCAGAACGCGACCGCCCGGCGCATCGGCGCCGGATCCCAGGCGAAATCCCTGTCCGGGTCTCCCCTCTTCGACAACCCGTTCCAGCAGCCGATGATCTTCGCCGCGTCCGGCAGCCTCAACTCCGAATCGGTGGCGAACGCCGCTTGCATCACCCGGGACACCGCCGCCTCCGGGACCGTCAGGATCACCACCCTGTAATCCGACAACAGCCCCGAACCCACCGCCTCGCCAAAATCCAGGCGATGGAACTCCGGACCGTACAAAGCCAGGTCGTCCATTGAGGCGAGCAGCGCGTCCGCCTCGCCCGCCCGCGCCTTCGACGCGTCGTCGTAGATCCGGGGCGTGGCCGTCATGTAAAGCCGCCGGTCGCCGCCGATATACGAATCATCGTGGACGCGGACAAAAGCCGACTCGTCCTCGCCCGCCAAAGTGGCGCCGGTGGTGCGGTGCGCCTCATCGCACACAATCAAGTCGAACCGGCCCATGCCAAGCCCCTGAGCCCGGTGGATCACGTCAATCGACTGATAGGTCGAGAACACCACCGTCATCGGCGCCGCGGCTGGCGCGGGCGAGGCGGCTGACGCGGGCGAGGCGGCTGACGCGGGCGAGGCGGCAGGGCCCGGCGCAGGCGAGACGGCGGGGCCAGGCGCAGGCGAGGCAGCCCCCGGCGCTGGCGGGGCGGCAGGGCCCGGCGCAGGCTGGGCGGCAGGGCCCGGCGCAGGCTGGGCGGCAGGGCCCGGCGCAGGCTGGGCGGCAGGGCCCGGCGCAGGCGAGGCAGCCCCCGGCGCGGGCTGGGCGGCAGGGCCCGGCGCAGGCGAGGCGGCCCCCGCAGGCGAGGCGGGTGGCGCGGGCGACCGGGCGGCATCGTGCACGGAAGAGCGGCGGACTGCGGCGGCCAACTTCGCTGGATCGGTGGTGGCTGGGATCTCCAAGTCCACCACCGAGATGTCCTCCCCCTGCCCGCCCTGGCTTTTCCCAACCTTCGCATCAGAACAAACCGCGAACGCCCGCAGCGGCACAGCCGCCTCGGTGGACCACTCCTTCAAGCTCTGCGAGGCCAACGCGATCGACGGCACCAAGAACAACACGCTGCCGCCACGCCCGGCCAAATCCTCGGCGATCCGCAAAGACGTCAGCGTCTTGCCTGTGCCGCAAGCCATGATCAGCTTGCCCCGGTCGGAGGACTCGAAGCCCGCCCGGACCGCCTTCAAAGCCTTCGACTGGTGCGGGCGCAACTCTTTGTGCGGTCTGGGCGCCAACTGCTCCGGCTGGCCGAAGGAGAACTGCGACCAATCGATCGAAGATGCCAGCAAATCCGACAAACCGATCCGCGTGACCGGGATCTGCTGGTCCCGGATGGCGGCCTCCGCCGCCGAGTTCCACAGGCTCGTGGTCGAAACAACCAAACGGCCAACGAACGGCTTCTTCCCCGACTCGGCCAGAAACGAATCGATGTCCGGCTTTGTCAAATAGTGGTCCGGGGCGTAGAACTTGCACTGCACGGCCACCGGCTCGCCCGAGTCGCGTTCGATGGCGACCAGATCGATGCCGTGGTCGGGCCGCCCAGCCCGCCCAGGCCAATCAGCCCACATGTACACTTCAGCGAACCGGCTTGACCAACTCGCGTCCACCTCCAGGAAACGACGCACCAAACGCTCAAACAGGTCGCCTTTGTCCCGCTCAGAAGTGGCGGCGGCCGCCAACTGGCCCAGGAGAGCCTCAACAGTCAATTGCACGGTCCAACCCTACTGACCGCCACTGACGGCGAGACGGTGAGGCGGCGAGGCGGCGAGGGCCAGGGCGGCGAGGATGTCGCCCGGCGAGCGTTCAGAATTCCGCCGAGCAGCGGCCACTTTGACCACCACGGCGGTCATCGCTGCCTCTTCTTGACCGAGCAACCCAAGAACGAACTCGTCAGGCGACATCACAGCCAGTCCGAACTCAGCCATCAGGACTTCAGGGAAGTCACGGATGTTGGCAGTCACGACGACCGTCGCCCCGGCGGGCGGCATCGCCGGGCCGTCCTGGGCCGAGTGCTGGAAACAGCGAGGGGCGGGAACCCGAAAGCTCCCGCCCCTCAACTCCTTAGCGTTGCGGTGCCTAACTCGAACCCCCGAAAGGGAACAGCCAGAGGGATGTGTTATCCGCAAGGCGTTGCAACTAAGCTACTCGCCGTGCCAACCGACGGCAAACCAGCCAGTTACGGGGCCACGCCCCGGCCCACCCAAGACGAGGTGCTGCGCTGGCTGGGCAGCGCCCGTTTCGAGCGCTACCTGTCCTCCGCCCACGGCGACGAGCGAGCCGCGCTCAGCCTGTACGCCTGGAACTCGGCCGTCGCCGCCGCCGCGTTGACCGAGGTCTGGCACCTTGAGGTGGCGTTGCGCAACGCCTACGACCGGGAACTGTCGCGGCTGCATCCGGACTGGATTCGACCTGGGTCAGACCTGTGGGCGCGCCGCGTCGGCGACGCCCGGCGGCGCACCGCCCAACAGTTGGCCAACGAGCGGACCCTCGACTCCCTAGCTGACGCGGGGTCCGACCTCGAACCTAACGCTGACAATGTGATCGCCCGGACCTCGTTCGGGATGTGGTGCAACCTGATCGACCCGCACCGCGAGCCGATCCTTTGGGCCAAAGCGCTCGCCCAGGCCTACCCTCCCGGAACGGTCAGGGGTCCGGTGTACCGGCTATCGCTCAACGCTCTTGGGTTTAGGAACAGACTGTCCCACAACGAGCCCGTCTTCGGGCGGACCACCGCGCTGGCCGAGCGCATCCGCCAAGTCCGGGTGCTCCACGCGCTGGTGTCGCCCGCCTCAGCGGACTGGGCGGCCCGCCGCTTCGACCTTGCCGCCACGGTGGCCCGCTGCCCCGTCACGGGACTGGTCGAATGGCCGATGCCGCTCGGTCGGCCGCCCAGCACCCTGGTCGCAACAGCGCGCTAACTCCCACGGTGTGGCGCCGTTTCCGGCATGGAAGCGACAGCGCGCCACCTCCACCACCTCGACAGCCATCCGGCACCGGTCTGGGTCTTGGGCGAGGAGGCAGCTCAGGAAAACGTCGGGGTGAACGGCCACGATGCCGTGCGGCGAGCACGCCTCGTCCGGGAAGTCGCCCAGGTTGCCGGTCACAATGCTGGTGGCTCCCGCCGCGATCGCGGCGGCCA
>JAITJY010000379.1 GCA_031278675.1 Bifidobacteriaceae bacterium | reverse complement strand
CGCGAGGCAAGCGCGGCCGGCCCCGCCGCGCGGCCGGAACCGGGGCTGCCCAGGCCGGGGCGCTTCCGCCGCTTCGCGGACGCCCACCCGGTGCTCATGGACGTGGCGGTGGCCGGACTGTTCTTCGCTTTGAGCGGGCTGGCCTGGGTCGGCTCGGCCGGCGAAGAAGCCGGCGGGGCGGGCGGCGGATGGTTGACGCCGCCGCTGGCTGAGGCCTCGCCGGCGGTGATCGGCCAGGTCTACGCCGTCTACTGGGCGCTGGCCGTGGCGGCGCTGATCGCTTGGCGGCGGCGCCATCCGGTCTGGCTGCTGGCGGGCGCGCTGGCGCTGGACTCGGCGATGTGGGCGGCGCTGGGCCGCCCCGACCAGTGGGTGGTTTTTTTCGCGTTATTCGCCGTCGCCCAGCGGGCGAGCGCCCGGGCGGCCTGGATCGGACTGGGCGTGACCTGCGCGGACCTGGTGGCGATGGCCTACCTGGCCGGCGACAACACCGGCGACGGAGTCAACGAGCTGGTGGCGATAGCCCTTTACACCGCGTTGGTGAGCGTGTTTGTGCACCTGGGGAACCGGCGGCGGTATGTCGCGGCGTTAGTCGACAGCGCCGAGCACCTGGCGTTGGAACGCGACCAGCGGGCTCAGATCGCGGTGGCGACCGAGCGCGCGCGGATAGCCCGCGAGATGCACGATGTCGTGGCGCATTCGGTGGCGGTGATGGTGACGCTGTCGGACGGCGCGCAAGCGGCCATCGACCGCCAGCCGGAACGCGCCCGCGAGGCCATGGCGATGGTCTCGCAGACCGGACGTCAGGCGGTGGCGGATATGCGCCGCCTGCTGGCGGTGCTGCGCGCGGACACGGACCGGGCGCCGCAGCCGGGCGCCGACGACTTGGTGCCGCTGGTCGACTCGTTCAAACGGTCGGGTCTGCCCGTGACCCTCGAATTGGCCGCCTCGATACCCGACGACCCGGCTCTGGGGTTGACGATCTACCGGATTGTGCAGGAGTCTTTGACCAATGTTTTGCGCCATGGCGGCGCGCCGGACTGGACGCGGGTGAACATCACCGAGCCTCAAGCCGGCGCTTTGCGGGTGGCGGTGGTCAACGGCCCGCCGACGCTTGACGCCGAGCAGGCGGGCGGGAAATGGGAGGGGTCCGGGCAGGGGCTGGTCGGGATGGCTCAGCGAGTCGAGGTCTTCGGCGGTTCGCTTGAGGCTGGGCCGACGCCCGAAGGCGGTTGGAGTGTGGCGGCCACGCTGAAGGAGGAGCGTTGACATGAGTGTGATCAAAGTACTGCTGGTCGACGATCAAGCCTTGATGCGGATGGGCTTCGCCATGGTGCTCGGCGCCGAGGACGGGATCGAGGTGGTCGGGGAGGCGGCCGACGGCGCCGCCGCCCTGACGCAGGTCGCGGCCCTGGCGCCGGATGTCGTCCTGATGGATGTGCGGATGCCGTCCATGGATGGGATCGAGGCGACCCGCCGCATCGCCGAGACCCACCCCGAGACCCGCGTCATTTTGCTGACGACTTTCGACTTGGACCAGTACGCCTTCGCCGGCCTGAAGGCCGGGGCCAGCGGTTTCCTGCTCAAAGACGTGCGACCGGCGGAGTTGGTCGCGGCCGTGCGGGCGGTCGCCGCCGGCGACGCCGCCGTCTCGCCCAGGGTGACGCGCCGGATGCTGGAGATGTTCGCCCAGCGTTTGCCCGATGCCGTGGTGGAACCTGGCGCTGTCGCGGCGGCCGGCGGCGCGGCGGCTGGCGGCGACCCGTTGGCGGAGCTGACCGCCCAGGAGATGGCCGCCTTGACGCCGAAGGAGCGCGAGGTCTTCGACCAACTGGCCCTGGGGCTGAGCAACGCCGAGATCGCCGCCAAACTGTTTGTGTCCGAGGCGACGGTCAAGACCCACGTCGGCGCGGTGCTGAGGAAACTCGGTCTGCGCGACCGCGTGCACGCGGTGGTCTTCGCCTATGAGACCGGACTGCTCCGGCCAGGCGAAGGAAACCTCTGAGCCGGATCGCGCGCCGACAGCCGGCCCCCGCGCCAAGTCGCGACCCAGGCCGGCGCCCGTGCCCCGCGGGTTGGCCGGCCGCGGATCTCGGCTTGGTTCACGTCGAGACCGGCAAGGACGCGTTCTTGTCCGGCCCCACAAGCGCCGTTGGCGCGCTGGTGTAGCTGACCTGCTCGTACAGGTCGTCCTCCAGCGCACGCATTTGCTTCTCGATAGCTCGAGTGACAATGGGGTCGTCTACGCGGATGCCAAGTTCCACGTTCCGGTGTTCGGCGATCATTGAGAAGTTGGCGCTGGTCACCAGGAGGAACTGATGGTCGATCGCGATGAACTTCGCGTGGTTCCGAGCCCTTGTTCCGTCCGGACCGGGCTTTGTCCGCAGGACCACAGCGGGACGGAGTTCAGCCGCTATCTCGGCTGTGGCGGGCTTCCACGGCTCAGGCTGTTTGTCTGCCGCGTCGGCGTCGACGTAGACCCGTCGATGGCCCGAAGCGCGGCCACCGTCTGGGACTGGCTGGCCGAGCCGAGCCGGGCCTCCTGCAGTAGCTGGCGAACCCGATTGCGGCGAGCCTGGCCAATCACCTTCAGAGCTTGAGTCAAGGTCTCATCGCCAGCCAGATGGTCGGCCAACTCGCCGGCCTCGCTGCCGGTCAAGAAGGCGGCGAGGTCGCGGACAGCCAGCCTGGCGTCACCCATCGTGGTAACCGAAAAAGCTCAACGCGGCGTGGTCACCGGGCAGGGCGACGACGAAGCGACGGTCAAGGAACCGGTTGGCGATCTCGCAGGAGGTCTCGGAGGCCATCACACAGCAGTGGCAGGCCGCCCCGTGGAGGAAGTCTTCGGGGTCGCGGGGAACGCGGCGGGCGCACACCGGGTCGGAAGAGCAACGGGTCAGCCCGCGTAAAGCCTCCGAGACAATGGCTGTGAGCCTCTCTGGTTGGCTGAGTGCGACAAGTCCACCCAACGTTCCGTCTGAGTCTGAGGCGGTGGTGGCGATCAAAACCCCGGCAGAGGCCGGCCGGTCACGTCGACCGGGCCATGCGTAAATGCGCTCGGTCAAACTGGCCGCGCCGTAGCCTGACGACATCGCCATCTGTCGGATCAGGGCATGGCTCACTGTGTGGACCAGCCAGTAGCGGGGCGGTCTGAGCCTGGTATCGGGATTGACGGCTTTCGCGGTCTCAGAGAATCGGCGCTCGAAGTTGCGATGGTGCGCTTTCCGATGCGCTTGCCACAAACTGCTGGTCAGGACACTTGCCTCCCAGGCGGCCACCATGACCTCGTCTAACTGGAGGAAGACACCCTCTCCCCGGTCCTCAGTCGCCGGTACCCACGTCGGCTTCCCGGAGCGTGTGAGCCGGACGAGCCGTGCCCCCATGTCGTTGACCCGATCCAAGTCGTCGATGCGCGTGAAGCCGAGAACGGCGTTGACCTTCCGCAGTCGGTCTACCGCCAGCACCCGCGACACGCCATCGGCCATAGACGGGTCGAGTGGGCGAGGCGAGATGGTCAGGCCGCTCCGCTCGTCCTCGTGCCGCTCGGCAGCCGGGTCGATCTGGAGGTAACGCCACTCGGGAACCAGTAGATCAACTGGCTCCCACTTGGCCTTGCGCTCTTCGCGCTCCGCGTCGGTCTCGCGCGGGGCGTTGGCGGCGGCGATGATTGCCGCCAGTCGAGCGTCAGACAGGTCAGCCAGATCGCGGGCTCCCGCCGCCGCCAGCAGCGCCCTGATCACGGGGAACTGTTCGCCGAACTTGGCCAAATTGTCTCCGAGGAGAGACCTAAGCCTAAGGGCGTCCTCGTTGGCCCTTTCGGCCGCTTCGAGGCGGGGCATGTCGATGATCGATTGGCTGGCGGGGAACCAGAGGTTGGACGCGCCCACCAACATCAGCCTGGTCTCTTGGTCGCAACCCGCCTCGATGAAGGCGTCAAGGTGCGGGAAGCGCCCCCGGCAGCGAGGCAGCTTCTTGCGCCCATCGGCCCCCTGGGCTTCCGACATGGCCCGGCTGGCCTCGCAAGAAGAACACACGATGATCGCGTTCGCGCCTTTGCCGGCGGTGCGCTCGACCATTTTCAGCGCCGGGACGGGAGCCTTGGGGCATTTGGATCCTCGGTGCACCCACCACGAATAGGCAAACTCGTCCAGGTGCCCGTCTGCGCAGGACAGCAAGTAGCGGGCGGGCACGCACGGCTGACGGCGTTTCTTGCCGCCAGCCCCTTGGCCTCGCCGCCCGTAGCAGGATGTGTGTTCAAAAACAGCCTCGTCAGGTCGGAAGGGGTGGGTGTTCTTGTAGCCATCCAGGAACGCGCTGATGGGCGCCAACCTGTCGCAGCCGGTGCATCGCAGCCACTGGGGGAAGACTCGAGCCGGCACTCCGATGTCAGATCCTTCGCGCGAGAAACTCGTCGAAGTCGGTTGCCAGGGGAATGGGCGAAGCTCTGCGACCTGGTTGCCAAGCATGAGCTGTACTGCCTCCAGCAGCCGCGGCGCGTGGATAGTGGGCACCTCGCAGTCCCGGCGCTCCCAAACGCGCTCCCACTCGTCGAGGCCTGTCGGCATAACCGTGAAATGCGGCAAGTCGATGATCGACCCCGGACCGTAGGTGTAAAGCAGCGATGAAGGGCGCGCCGAGCCGACCTTGGCGTAGTTCCTCTTGGCGTTGTCCTTCGCCAGCGCCTCTCCGTCGCCCAGAGGATCGACGCCGCGTGTGGCGTCATGCAGAACCGCGTCGCTCATCGCTGACCTCCCTCCGCGTCCCGCCTCGGTTGCCAGCCAGGAGCACCGTCAGGCTCCTGGTAGAACAGGCGCTGCGGGTTCGGCGACACCAACAGGTTGATCTCGGGCTGCACTTCGCGCATTGAGTTGGCGACGACGAACGGCGCCCCGTCGGAGGCCGAGCCGCGTGACCTGGCCGACTCGGCGCTGCGGATCAGCGGCCCGTATCTCGACGGATCGGCGAACCGTTCATAGGCAAGCAGAAGCTGCCGCTTGGCGAGGTCGGCCTGGCGCCGCTCCCACAGGTCGAGCCGATTGACCAGCCGGAGCCTGGCGAACTCCGCCGAGGGTTCGTCCGACGCCTTTTTCGTCCGAGCAACAAGCGCGTCAATCAAGCGTTCTAAGAATGGACGTTGGTCGATCACACGCCAGGCTTCTTTCTCCGGCGACAGTCCCCCCGATCGGGCGGCTTGCAGGACGCGGGCCGCGCTGACTAGCACGCTTTCGAGTCCGCGTTCCAAAGAAGTGGCAGAGAACGGGGTCACGCTCAAAGGTTCGACTCGGGCGTAGAACGTCTCGTGGTAGAAACGAAACTGCTCGTAATGCGCCAGGTCGCGAGGTCTCGCCCAGTTGCCCAGCGTGATCACCAAACCGGGCTTGCCGGCATCACGGCCAACTCGGGATGAGGCCTGAATGTACTCCGCGGTGTTCTTGGGCTGCCCGACTATCAACATCAGGCCCAGCCGGGTCACGTCCACGCCGACCTGGAGCATCGAGGTGGCCAGCACCACATCGAACGGGTTTGTGCCGCGGGTCTTGGTCGCCCCGCCTTCGGCCCGCTCGGCCCGGGCGGCCTGCCTGGCTTGGTTCGAGTCGAAGATCGGGTCGAACACTGCGGCCATGTCGTCAAGGGTCTTGGTTATTTCACCTGATGAAATGCGCGATGTGAGTTCGCCCATGTTGATTGAGCCGTAGTCAGTGCCTTGCCGACGGGGCAGACTTGAGCCCGGCCTGCCTTTCTGAAGCGCCGTCTGGATATCGTCCTTGACGTAGCGGGCCATACCAGCCAGTTCTCGGGTGGCGGAGAAGTAGCCCACCAACGTCATGTACGGGTCGGCCAAATCCCCGGCCAGGTCTAGCAGGAGTTGCGCTCCCGCCATGACGGCCCCGGCCACCTGGATCTCGGCGGTGGTCAGCTTCACTCCCGTCGTGGACAGGCCGATGTAAAGCCGCCCGGGCGAGTCTTTAGATGGCTCCACCTCGCGTGAGAAGAATGCGTCCGAGGCGTCGATCACCTGCGGTGGGAACACCGTCACCGCGCGCCCGTACAAGCCGCGCACTTGATCGGCGGCATTGCGGACGGTCGCCGACGAGGCCACGATCAGAGGTTTGACCACTTTGCCGTCTGTTGTTCGCCAGGACGTCATCGCCTCAATAGCCACCTCGAACAGGCCAACCGTGGTGCCCAGAGCGCCGGTGATGAGGTGCAACTCGTCTTGAATCACCAGATCGGGTGGGCGCAGCCGTTTGACCGGGTGGACGCTCGCCGAAGGATGCGCGCCTTTCGCCGGGTGCTTGGAGCCGTCCTTGATCTCGCAAGATTGGTAATCCGAGCGACCTTCGTGGTCCAGCCATGGCACGAATCCATGCCGGTCGCAACGCCTGCCCACGAAGCCGAACAGAGCCGCGGCCTGGCTCTCGCGGGCGAGGCGGGCGAACTTGTCCACCGTGGCGATCACGAAGGACGGCACCAGGCGATAGATTTCCTCATCCGTTGTCAGGACCGGAATCCCCTCCTCGACTAGGCCGCCTTCGGAGAACGGGCACATGGCCAACGGGTCCGGGCATCGCACGAACACACGCTCGGCAGTTTCGTCTATGGTCACGTCACGGTGGCTCAGGGCTGTGCCACACCAAGGACACCGCCCCAATTGGAGCGCGGCGAACCGGTAGCCGGCGCCTGCGCCCCTGGAGCGCAACTTCGTCAACTCCTCGGCCGCTTCCGACACCCGCTTCGGGGACACGCTTGTGCCGACCCACAGGCCGATTCGGAACGGCTCAGAGCCCCAAACCGTTGGGTCTTCCCGCCGGGCCAACTCGGCGGCGCACACCAGGGTGGCGGCCCGCTGGAACTGTTGTGAGGTGAGAAGGCGCAAGGTGTAGCGCATCAACACTGTCACCCCGGCGTCGCCGTCGAGCGGGCCTTCTTGGCTGTCAAGCGTCCCTTGGCGCCGCCGGATGGCGAACGCGAACGCCGCCAACCCCAAGTAGGCCTCGGTTTTGCCGCCGCCCGTGGGGAAGAACAGCAACTCGACTTTGGCCAGGTCGCCCGAACGGCGCTCCGCCGTCGGCTCGGCCAACCCCCTGAGCTGCATCAAGATGAAAGCGATCTGAAAAACTCGCCAGTGGTGCGGGAAAGCTCTGGCCTCGACTTCGGCCTCGGCGTCTGCCACGGAAACCGACTGGTCCTTCGCCCTGACCTCGGCGACCTGCGAGCGAATCCGTTGGTCCGCCATAACCCGATTCATAAACGCGAAACAACGCAACGCCTCGGAATTGGCGATCAAGAAGCCAAGGCCATCGGCGAGTTGGGCATGCACCTGCCTGGCCTCGGCCACAGCGTCGGCGGCTTCGCCCCGGAGGTGGGCGGGCAGGGACGCCGTTTGCGCTTCCCGGTCAGCCAGCCAATCCCCATAGGCGTCAACAATCGGACGTAGCCCGGCTTCAAGCTCAGCCACGCTGGCGGTTGACAGTTCGCGCATGTCCAAGAGCGCCTCCGGAACCTCGGCGCCCTGGGTTTGCGGGGTCTCGGCCGTCGGCAGCCAGGTGGTGCGCACCTGCGTGGCCCGGCGAGCCCGCGGCTGAACCGTCCAGTCCGCCGAACAGGTACGCCCGATGGCGAACTCCAACCGATCGCGGTATTGCAGGTCGAGACGTCGCGCGTCGTCATCGGGCTCCCAGCGCCTGTCCACCGTCGCGTCGCGAACCGGGAGGAAAACCGCCTCGCCGCCGGCTTCCACATAGAGCTGGGTTTGGAACATCCAGGCGTTGGTCGGAATCCGGCGCGGCGTTTCCCGGTCGTTGCACAGAGCGACCTCGACCAGAAGGCGGTCGAGTTCGGCGTCGACATACGAATCCAGTCGCAGAACAACGTCGCCGGTCAGAGCGTATTCAGCGGTGGCTCCTGGGGTCAGGTCCGGCACTTCGATGGTCACGGGAACGTCCACCGGGGTGCGGCGGAACCGCCTGATCGCCCGCCCAGACTTGTCGACTTCGCCGCCGGCCTCCGAGTTGTAGACACCCCACGAGCAGCGCACCGTGAACCGCTCCAGGTCACGCGGAATCTGGAACCGCAGCCCCATCGAGGCGGGAATCATCAACCCTCGGCGCACCGGTTCGTCGTCGCGGTCGTCGCCCGGGTCCTCATCGCCGTCAGCGGCTGTGTCGTCCACGTCGCTCAGCGGAACACCGTTCGACTCCAAGGCGGCCAGGTCGTCCCCGAGTTCGATGGTCGAGTCATCATCGCCGTCTTCGGACGACGGCGCGTCCTCGGCGCGCCGCAGCTTCGCGGGCGCAATCCGCCCGAGGATGTACCGCGCGTCAGGCGGGGAGACCAGCACCTCCTCCTCGCCACCGTCAGGGCCCAGTAATTCGCGGTGGAGGATCTCGACCAAGTTCTCCCTGACAGCCCAGGAAGAGCCGTCGAGCGAGTGGCTCAGTGGATAAGGCGCCACAGGGGCGGCGAACTCGTTCATGGT
>JAITJY010000309.1 GCA_031278675.1 Bifidobacteriaceae bacterium | reverse complement strand
TTGAGCAAAGTCGGCCCGCGCCTGGTGCTGTCTGCGGCGTCGAGTGTTTCAATTTATCTCCTTTCCGGTGGCGAGTGTTTCAATTTATCTCCAGCCCAACCAAGCCCAAGGCTCTGACCTGCGGTGACGCTGAGGGGCGGAGATAAATTGAAACACTCGACGAAACCCAGGAGATAAATTGAAACACTCGCGGCCCCAAACCGACGAGTCGGCCCGCCCGGCGGGCCCATCGCGGCCGCAAGCCGACGAGTTGGCACGCTCGGCGAGCCCATCGCGGCCCCAGCCGCGTCGAGTGTTGCAATTTATCTCCTGGTCAGCGCCCAGGGGCAGATTTCATTCCGGGTCTTGTCCTGGTCCGCCCTGGTCCCCACTGAACACGAGTCGTCAATCGGCGGCTCCGGTGCGACCACCGGAGCCGCCACACAGTCGGCGCGGCAACACCCCGCAATCCCAACCAGCGGACTCTGCCAAGAGCCCTGGGGTGGGCGGGTGGCCTGAGAGGGTGAGCATTGTGAGGGAGATGAGGGCAGTGTTGGAGTCAGTAGGGTCGGTGGAGGGCGAATTCGGGCTGGCCTGGTGTGGTGTGTCCAGCGACTCATAGCGGCGGCTGCGCCGCTCCGGGTTGCCCCTTGACCACCACCTCGCCGGCCTCACCGTCGACGACGCGGTCTTCGACCACGGCGGCGCGCTGACCAGCAAAAACGCGGAAGGCAGGCGCGGGTTTGGTCCGGGAATCCGGTTCATTCACGGGCCTGCCAGGCCCGCTGGGTAGCATGAGTTGTTGTGACTCGATTTGGTTTGCCGTGGCACGCCGACGGCCCCAACCTGGTGATTGAAGCGGATAATTTGGCGGTTTTGCGCACTTTGCCGGATGAGGCCGTGCGGTTGATTTATATTGATCCGCCGTTCAATACCGGCCGGGTGCAAAAGCGACAGTCGATCACCACGCCGCGCTCAGCGGGCGGGGAGAATGGTTCGCGGATCGGGTTCAAGGGAGAGTCGTATGGCACGGTGAAGGGACAGGTGACAGCGTACGATGACGTCTTCGCGGACTATTGGGGGTTCTTGGAGCCGCGTTTGGATGAGGCCTGGCGGGTGCTCGCGCCGGATGGCACACTCTATTTGCACCTGGATTACCGCGAGGTCCACTATGCCAAAGTCCTGTTAGACGCCTTGTTCGGGCGGGCGAGCTTCCTCAATGAGATTATCTGGGCCTATGATTACGGCGCGCGAAGCAAGTCGCGTTGGCCTGCTAAGCATGACAATATCTTGGTTTATGTCAAAGACCCGAAAAACTACGTTTTTGACGCTGGCGCGGTAGACCGCGAACCGTATATGGCGCCCGGATTGGTGACACCCGAAAAAGCTGCGCTGGGCAAACTCCCGACCGATGTCTGGTGGCACACGATTGTCTCGCCGACCGGCCGGGAGAAAACTGGCTACGCCACACAAAAGCCGGAAGGTGTTCTCCGGCGGATTATTCAGGCTTCTAGCCGTGAGGGCGATTGGGTGCTCGATTTCTTCGCTGGGAGCGGCACCACGGGCGCCGTGGCCGGCGCCCTGGGCCGGCGGTTCATCATGGTGGACAACAACCCGGAGGCGATAGCGGTGATGCGACGGCGGCTAAACGTCACCTGATCGCCGGGCGGATTGGTTCGGGCCGCCCGCCGCGCCGCGCCCCGCCCGCCGCGCCGCGCCCCGCCCGAGCGGGCCGCAGCGGCTAAACGTCACCTAATCGCCGGGCGGATTGGTCCAGGCCGAGCAGGTCCAAGTCTTTATCTGCGGAACGCTCCTGGAACCGAGTGCGGGCCAGCAGAAACAACCCCGTGCCTGCACCCAAAGTCCCTGGTCAGCCGTCAAAACCGGACGGCATCGGGCGCTGCCTGACGGGACTACGCTCTTAGCGAATTGTTTCCAACTCTTTACCTGGGGGCTTGGGGTGGCCGACTTACCTGCGTGGACGGCGATCCGTGGGGCACCGATAGCCCCAAATGTGGCCGTGACCTGCTCGTCCGGCGTAAACGGGCTCTCGGCGCGCCGCAGCCGCGCCGCTCGCCAAGCCTGGCCTACCGGACTCCTGTCCGGCTTTGGACGGCGTGCGGGCCTGGCACAATGGCCGAATGGCGAACGCTTTTCCCCGCGCGCTGCGGCCCGTGGTGGCCACTGTTCTGACGCTCGGCCTGGCCTTGGGTCTCAGTGCTTGCGGCAAGTTCGTTGTCGAATATGACGTGAAAGCAGACGAAATGATGGACGCCAGCGCCGTCATGCTGTTCGACGACGCGATGATTGACCAGTTGGCTGAAGACGAAGGGACGACCCGCGCCGGGGCTATCACTATGGTCCGTGAACAAGCTGGCCAGGCGTTCGCGGGTAACCCATACTTCACGGGCACGCTCACGGATTACGAAGAACCGGGTTACGCCTTGGGGCTCAAGGCCGCCAACGACGAATTGGTGTCGACGGCCATCTTGGAGCGGGAAGATGATATGTTCTCGGTCACCGTGGATAAGGTCGGATCTGAATTCGTTTTGTCTGGCAGTGTCGACCTGACTAACATCTGGCTTCAAGCGCTCGCTCAGAGGATCAAGACCGAGATGGGCGAAGCGACCATCGAAATCATCTTCAAGTTCCCCGGAAACGTCAGGTCTGGTAACGGCACAATCAACGGACGGACAATCACTTTCCACCCGCGGATTGGCGAGGTCACAGAACTATCGGCCGTGGCGCGGGCCACGCCGTTGATAGGCTGGCCGCTGCTCGCGGTGATCGGGGTCGTGGCTGTGGTCTTCGCGATTGTTTTGGTCCGCACTCTGCGCGGCCGCGCGCGGAACGAACCGCCGACAGTGTCGCTGATCCCTGGCCCGCCCCCGGGTTGGCCGAACCCCGCCCCAGTCGCCTCCCGCCCGGTTGGCTCCATCCGCGGCACCGGCCCTTTGAACGGCGAATACTCCCCGACTACTGCTGACTTGCCGAAACTGAGCGAGCCGATCTTGCCTGGTAGGCCATCTGCGCCAGGGGATGCGCCGGTTGCCCTGGGATTCACTGCGCCTCCGGCGCAAGCGAGCGGAGCCTTCCCTGCCCGGCAGATCAACCAGGTGGGGCACCTCGAGAATCTGAGCCAGTCCGGTCAGCAACGTTCGCCCGCCCCCAGATACACTCCGCCGAACCGGGTCAACCAGGTCCGCCCAGTGCATCCGGCCACTCCGGTAAACCCGGCCACGCCGGTGAATCCGCTCGCCCAGGTCAACCCCGCTGGTCCAGTAAACCAGGTCAGCCAGGCCAGCCCAGCGGCGGGACAGCGCCCCCAGGCATCGCCGTGGGCTCCACCGGCGCCACCGCCTCCCGTAGCGCCTCCGCCTCCGCAGTCCGATGCCGTTCCGCCGCCTACCGCTGTGCCCGTCCAGCACGCGCCAGCCCCGGGCGGCCCGCCGCTTCCGTCCCGTCCGGGTGCCCGACCTCCGCAGTCCGATGCCGTTCCGCCGCCTACCGCTGTGCCCGTCCAGCACGCGCCAGCCCCGGGCAGCGCGCCGCTTCCGTCCCGTCCGGGTGCCCGACCGCCGCAGCCCGATGCCGCCCCGCCGCCTAGCGCTGTGCCCGTCCAGCACGCGCCAGCCCCGGGCAGCGCGCCGCTCCCGTCCCGTCTGGATTGGCCACCGGCGCCGCCGGCGGAAGCTCCGCCGCCTCTCGGCGTGCCCTTCCAGCGCGCAGCGCCAGCCCCGGTTGGGCCGCCACTCCCGTCTCGGCAGGGTGCGCAACCGGCGCAGCCTGAGGCAGGTTCGCCGCGTGGTTTTGTGCCAATTCACCGCCCGTCGGCCCCGGGGGGCCCGCCGCTCCCGTCTCGTCGGGGACCGCGCCCCGCGCAGCCCGATGCTGGTCCACCACCTCCCGCTGTGCCGGCCCAACGCCCGCCGGAGGTGCAAGACGGCGGGGCTGGCGCGGCATCGGCCAACCGGTCAGGACCACCGGAGGCCTGGGCGCCACCCGTGGCCCCCCGCGACCAACTGCAAGAGGACGAAGCGCCACCGCGCCTAACCCAACCCGTCCGGTGGGGCTAACCCCCGCCAGGAGTGGTCAGCCCGAGGGCCTGGACTTGCCGGAGGTCTCCCTGGTGCCATCCTCGACGCGGACAAGCAGGTCGCCTACAACCAGGCGCGGGGGATCGGCCCGCAGCCGCTCCGCAAACGCATCGCGGACATCACCGACGCGCTGATCAGGGAGGACGAGGACACGGCCCGCCTGCTGCGGGCTAGCTGACCGTGATCGGCTGGCCCGCAGGTATGCTACGGTGCATACGTGAGCATATATGTCGATGACCCTGCCACGACGGTTCGGCTCCGGGCTTCGGTGCGGGACCGGTTAGCCGCCGCAGCTGCGGCCAGGCACGTCTCGCTCGGGGAGGCGATCGACCAATTGCTGGCCGCCGACGAACTCAGGCGTGACTACGCCGAACATCTCAAGGCGGTGGCCCAGGATGGTTCGGCGCTGTTCACCGAAGAACTAGGGGCTTGGGAGGCCGCCACGGGTGAGGAGCTGCCGGCGTGAGCGAGATTCGGCAGGGCGAGGTCTGGCTCGCCCGGCTCGGCGCCGCGAAGGCGGGCGAGTTGGGGAAGAACCGGCGGTGCGTCGTGCTCACCAACAGCGCGCTGATCACCGGCGCGAAGTGGAACCCCGTCACAGTCGTCCCGCTGTCCGCCACTGCCGTGCCCAGCCCGCTGCGGCCGAAGGTCGTGGAAGCCGGCGGTAGGGAGTCGTTCGCGATGTGCGACTTTGTCCAGTCCGTCACGCCGACGCGTCTGTTGGAGCGGCTGGGCGCGCTCACCCCAGAGCAGATGCGACGGGTCGCCACCGCCGTCGCCAATGTCATCGCTTCGGACTGACGCCCTGTGGCTGGCGGCCCGCGGCCGATCCATGGAGGCCGAGATCAGGGCGATCCTGGAGGCGGTGCCCGAAGATGATGGACACACCGGGATCGTGGCCGCCCTCGCCGCGGTCGATCGCGTGATGGGCGACGAAGTGGCGGAGTTCCCGGCGCGGATTCGCGAGTTCCCGCGCGAACTGGACTTCCAATGATCGTCCTAGACACGAACATCGCCTTGGTGGCGATCTCGGGTCGGCGCCATCCCGCCGCCGCACCCGCGCGACAGTGGCTGGCCAGCCGCTCCCCTCACGAGCTGTTCGTGACCACGATCACGCTCGCAGAAGTCGCAGCCGGCGTCGAGACGCTGCCAGACGGGGCGCGCAAGGAGCTGCTGCGCGAATCCGCCGCGTCCTTCTTCGCGGCGATGGAGCCCAACTTGCTGGATTTCACGACCGCCGCGGCAACCGAGTACGCCCGTGTGATCAGCCGCAGGAAACGCCTGGGCCGGCCCATCTCCGTGCTCGACGCGCAGATCGCCGCTATAGCGCTGGCGGCCGGCGCCAGCCTGGCCACACGCAACAGTAGGGACTTCGAAGGGACCGGGCTCCGCACAACCGACCCCTACGCCTGATCCGTCCTAATACGGATCGCCTGGTTGGATCGGCTGGTTCGGGCCCAGCGCGGCTTGGTAGGCCGCCGACGGGTCGGGGGCGGGCTCCGCGCCGGCCGCCGCGACGCCTCGCTTGGCCTTTGAGTTGTTGGAGAAGAAGCCGCGCAGCGCCACAAAGAACCAAATGCCGCCAACCACTAGCGGATACCAGATGATGGTGTACTCCTCGCCCGGCTCGGCGCCCCAGTACTGGACTGCTGGGATGAGCGTCCCAACCAAGAAGATCAGCGCTGCCAGCGCCACGTTGGTGCGAGCCTTGCCCAAAGGCGGAAACTGGCGTGCCAGCTTCCCGCTGCGCACCCACAGGATCACCGCGACCACCAGGCAGAGCGCGGCTAGGATAACGAGGCCCGTCCAGACAAACCACATCGTGTCGCCGCTCGCGGCCGGGTGCTCCGCCAGGTAATCGTCGTAGGCGATTTCAGCCGCCGCCAAGCGGTCCACGGCCGCGCTCATCTGGTCGTTCGCCGCACTGACGGCGGCATCGTCCTCGGCTGCGACCAAGGCATCAAGGGATGCGGCCAGGTCTTCGATCCCGGCGCCTAGTTCGGCGACCCGCTCGGCCAAGCCGCTCGACGCATCCTCGGCGAGGGACTGCAGTTCTGCGGCATCGGCGTGGAGGCCTTCGGCCGTCGAGTTAGTGAAGGAGACCCACTCATCGATGGGCATGTTCTCGAGGTCGCTCTCCAAGTAGTCCTCGAAGAGCGTTATTGCCCGCAAGTGGGTGACGAGGACTTCGTCTGTGATGGAGGCCAAGGCGGGGCTAGCTTGGCCCGCCAGGACCAGGGCGATCAGACAGGCGACTAGATACCGGAGCAGGGTTGATAGTTTACGCACGGCGAAACCTCCATCGCGCGGCTAGAGCTGGGGGAACTGCGATCCGGAGCAGAATACCGCAAGTCCGAGCCGATGCGAACACGCTGTCGGTGGAAATACTCAGCCAACTTCCAGGTTTGCCCAAGCCCAGCCCGAGAATCGAGCGCGATGGATGATCGAGGGAAACTCGGCCAAGATGGGGAACCGTGAATCCTTGGGCTAGCATCCAATTCCTAGGACGGTGTTGAGCAACACCGTCCGACCGTGCCCGCGCAGGCGAGAGCGAAGCTCTCACCAGCGGAAACGCGGCAGACAAGCGCTAAAGCCGCAGCTTCCGTCCGCGACGAACGGCGGATAGTAAAGAAGCATCAGGAAGCCGCCCGATTGTTTGCCAGAGTGTCCGAGGAGTCCGGCTATCGCGAGAGCCTCTTGCCAGATCCTGGGGAGTTCGACGGCGACACAGTCCTGGCGGCAGAGGCCGTCAGGCAGGTCGGCGGTATTTCAGCCGATGGTCCCGTCCCGAACGTCACCCGGCTGATGGAAAGGCTAGGCGTGGGAGTCTTGGCGCCCCTTGAACCGGGGGTCGCCGATGAAAAGGACCACGTCTCAATGAGCCGTCCCGCAGACGCCAAGGAACGCCCCCTGGTGGCAATGGTGGCAGCCTGTCCAGGAGACAGGGCGCGCCTATCTTTGGCTCACGAGTTGGGCCACTTGATCTTCGACCGAAGCCGCGCCAAGCCGATCCCAAGCACGCGTTCGCCAGAAGAGAAGAGGGCCTACGACTTTGCAAGCGCTCTCTTGGTGCCCGATGCCGTGATGCGCCAGACCGTCAGCGAAGCCCTGACACTGCATGGCTACCTCCCGCTCAAAGCCAAGTATGGGGTCAGTGTCGCCGCCCTCATCTTGCGAGCCCGCCGGTTGGGCCTGATTTCGGAAGACCGAGCGAGAAGCCTTCATATTCAGCGTTCCTCACAGGGCTGGCGGCGCAATGAGCCAGTGCCCGTCAAGAACGAGAAGACCACGCTTCTTGAGCAGTGTTACGCCCGTGCTTTCCCCGGCCGAAATAACGTACAAGTGTCTGAAGCTACTGGTATTATGGTGTCGCTGCTTGATGATTGGCTGCCGGCGACAGCGGTGACCGCAGTTGTTTCGTCACTCGCTGAGTGGCGAGCCAGGCGAGGCGGTTCGCCGCCCTGGTGATCAGGGTTGGTCACGGGTCAATCAGCGAGCGGACATCATCTTGCGTGATGGTGGCGCCGAAGCCGCCATCCTGGTCGAAGACGGAGTCGAACAGCGCCTGTTTGCGGGTCTTGAGCGCCATCACCTTGTCTTCGATGGTGTCCTCAGAGACGAGTCGCACCACCATGACAGGCCGGTCCTGGCCAATCCGATGCGTCCGGTCAATCGCTTGGTTCTCCGTCGCCGGATTCCACCACGGGTCGAGCAGGTAGACGTAGTCCGCCTCGGTCAGATTCAAGCCGAATCCGCCCGCTTTCAGCGAGATCAGGAACACCGGCGCGGTGCCATTCTTGAAGTCAGCAATCACTGCGGCCCGGTTGCGGGTTGACCCATCGAGGTAGGCATAGGCCGTGCCGGCGGCATCGAGCCGTTCCTTGACCTTCGCTAAATAGCTCGTGAACTGCGAAAACACTAACGCGCGGTGTCCGGCCGCGACCACTTGGGTGAGTTGGTCCAGCAACACCGTCAGCTTCGAGGAAGGGATGTCGCCGGCGGTCTCGTCCACCAGCGACATGTCGAGCGCAGCCCGCCGCAGAATTGTCAAAGACCGCAACAGCGCGAACTGGTTCGCCTCGTAGTCACCCAGCAGGCCGAGTATCCGCTGGCGTTCCCGCTGGAGCCGCGTGTCATAGGCCCGCCGGTGTTCCGGGTCAAGTTTCACGTGGAACACCTGCTCCTGCCGTTCGGGCAGTTCCGGCGCGACCAGCTCTTTAGTCCGCCGCATCAGCAAGGGTTTGACGCGCCGCCGCAACCGCCGTAGCGCACTTTCCCGCCCGCCGATCCCGCCGCGCTGCCCGCCCACACCCCCGCCGCCGATGCCGTCCGCCGGGCCGCCAACACCGTCCCAGCCGCCGCCGCGCTGCCCGCCCACACCCCCGCCGCCGATGCCGTCCGCTTGGCCGTTGGCGGCATCGTGCCAGCCGCCGCTGCGCTGCCCGCCCACACCCCCGCCGCCGATGCCGTCCGCTTGGCCGTTGGCGGCATCGTCCCAGGCGGCGCTGCCACCTGCTGCGCTGCGACCTGCTGCGCCGCGACCAGCGGTGGGGCGGGCGGCGGCGGCGCCGTAGAGCGCGCGGAACTGGGCGCGGCGGCCGAGCAACCCCGGCGCCACCATCATGAAGATGGCCCACAGTTCATCCAGGGAGTTTTCCAGAGGCGTGCCGGTGACCGCCAGCTTGAAGGGCGCCTTGAAGCGCCGCGCCAAACGATTAGCCTGCGACTTGGGATTCTTGGCGAACTGCGCCTCATCAAGAATCAAACCCGCCCACGGGACCTGCTCGAACAGCCCAATATCCAGGCGGAACACCGCATAAGACGTCACCACCAGATCAGCGCCGGCTCGAAGCTGGGTCAGGGGCACGCCATCGCGCGCGCGTGTCGCGGTGGCTGCCACCACCTTCAAAGCGGGCGTAAACCGCGCTGCCTCTTCGAGCCAACCGGATGCCACCGAAGAAGGCGCCACCACCAAGAACGGCGGGCTGTCCGGACCGGCCTCCTGGCGCGCTCGCGCCACCAAGGTCAGCGTTTGCAGGGTCTTGCCGAGCCCCATGTCATCCGCCAGAATCCCGCCCAGGCCATGGCGCCACAAGAAGACGAGCCAGTCATAGCCAGCCTGCTGGTACGGCCTCAGCTGCGCAGTCAAACCCGCAGGCAACTCCTCTACCTGCGGCAACTGATCACCGGCCGCCAGCTCACGCAGGCGGCCCATGGCCCGGCGCCACTGCTCAGCCCCCGCGACATGAGTGGCCAACTCCTCAAGATCACCCCACAGCGAAGCGTGGTACCGGCTGATGCGCAGCCCCTCTTTGTCGCTCAACGTGCGAGCCTCAGCGATCAACTCTGCGAGCCGCTCAAACACAGGGTGATTCAGCGAAATAAGCGACCCGTTCATGGTCAGTAGCTGGTCCTCGCCGCTGGCGAGCGCCTTGAACAACTCCTGAAAGCTAACCTCCTCCTGGCCCACGGTTACTACTCCGGTCAAATCAACCCAATCATCCAAGTCCGGGTCGGCGGCGTGGAGCCGGATCTCAGGCGGATCAAGCAATTCCGGGGTCGCCGGAAGCTCCCCGACCACATCAAGGCCCTTGAGCGCCCGCAGTTCCGGCAGACCATTCGCCGCAAAACGGACCACCGCCATGCCCTCCAAGACAGACTTGACCGCATCCGCCGGCCCAGTGAACGTCTTTGTTGTGCGCTGGATTGCTTCAACCCGGTTCAGGATCGCCGCCTCAGCGGCCCGGTTGCGCAAGAAACCAGCCGCCACCGCAGGAACTGATCCGGGCGCGTATTCCACGCCATGTTTGTCCGGCCCGTACCGCCAACGCCAGGCGAGGCGAGCACTGACCGGGCAAGCAGCCCGCCGCCTACCAGCACTCAGATGCAACACCAACACCGGTGTGACCACCGCCGGCAGTTCAACCGAGTTGTCGGAACTGACGACCGGAAAACTCCGCGTCAGTTCCGGGTAGTAGTCTGACCAGAACCGGTCGGCGTCAGCTTCGGGAATGACCTGTGGCAGCGCACCGATCAGCGCCGCTTCCGTTTCCCGGGAAACACCTGAACCCGGACCAGCCACAATCCGGGTCTGCTGCGCGGTAGACCACGCCAGGACCCAGCCGGATTCGCCGACCGGCGTGCCGCGCACCTTTGGCGGGGCCAGGCCGCCCTCACCCCCGATGCGCAGCACAGCCGACAACATCAGGTTGGATCGGGGCCTTGTGCCCTGAGCCCCGGCGGTAGCTGCGCCGGTAGCCCCGTCCGGGGGTGCAGCTGGAGGCTCGCCCGCGCTCGCGGCCGGGGCTTTCGCGGGAGGGTCTTGCTGTCTGATGTCAACGGCCAGTTCTATCAAGCGCGCCAACTCCATGACATCGCCTGGCTTTTCGGCAATCAACTCAATGCCCAAGTCTTCGGCGCGTTTCAGCAAGGTCCACAGGTAATCGGACTCAATCCGTTGCAAGTCGGTCCACTGGGCGGCCCGGCCGCCCGGAGTCAGCAAGCCCCACAGTGACTCGAACCAGCGCTGCTGGCCGCGCGAGACGGTCGCGACAATCACCCCAGGCCTCATCGCGGGAGACAGCTCAGGGTGGGCGGTCCACAAGCCGTGGGCGGAACACCGAGCCGCCCTGATCAGGAATCTTTCATTGAACAACCGGAATTGCAACGCAACGCGGTCCAACCGGCGGTGCGCCGCCGCCTCACTGTCCGCGCCCGACAATTTGACCAGGGCCTTTTCCCACGGTTTCAGCTCACGCCAATCAGACCGGGCCCGGGCTTGGCCACTGAAGGTGGTGGCCACCAGGATCAAGGAAATCATGTGTTTGCAGAAAAACTCTGTAGGACAAGTGCAATAGCCGCTCTCCAAAGTCGCGAGATCGGTCCCGGGCAAATACTGGAGCCACACGTGAGTCTCGTACGGCTGCGGCCGCCGGCCGCGCACCTTCCCAACCAGCCGGTTCTCTGTCGGGTTGAACACCATGGTCCGCTGAGCCACGCGCCCGCTCCGCGCGACCGCCGCCCCCTGGTCAAACGTCAGCTTCCCGACTTGATGTCTCAAGTCGAGCAAGTCGATCGCCGGAAAATTGGTCAGGGTCACTCGCCCATTATTCCTCGCGGCCGCCAAGACCGGGCAGCTAAGGCGGTGCGGTCTTGGCGCAGCCCAGATTCTTCAAGAACCAGCAAGCGGAACCAGACCAGCCCAGCCGCCAGGCTCAACCCCGCCACAAGACCAGGGCGCCGGCGCTGACCGTACGCTGGACGGGACGCTGTCCGGGGGCGAGGGGCACGGCATCGCCGGCGGTATTCACCGCGAAAACCCGCTGGTCGGCATGCACGGCCGCGCGCAACTCCTCAACTTCGCGGCGCAAAGCGCGCAACTCCGCCTCCAAAGTCAAAATGCGGGCAATCCCGGCCAGATTGACGCCCTCACGGGCGGACAGACGCTGGACCGCCAACAGATCGGCAATGTCCCGGGCAGAATAGCGCCGGCCACGGCCGGCGGTCCGGCGCGGCACCACCAGACCCAACCGGTCATATTGCCGCAGCGTCTGCGGATGCATCCCGGCCAGATGGGCGGCAGCGGTCACGGTGTAGCGGGGAACATCCTCGGCCAGAAGGGTCATGAGCCGGCCAACCGCCGCAACTCCGCCCGCGGGTCCTGATCCCGGGTCGCGTCACGCAGCGCCTCAAGTGCTTCCTTCGCTTTGCCACTGACCCGCTGAGGCACCGCCACGCTGACCGTGACCAGCAAATCCCCAGTGCCTTGGGCGGTCTTAATGCCCTTGCCTTTGACGCGCAGGGTGCGTCCCGCAGGCGTGCCGCCCGGCACCTTCAATGCGACCGCACCGCCGTCCAAGGTCGGCACCTCGATCCGCGCACCTAAGGCAGCCTCAGCGAACGAGACAGGTGCGGTCAGGCGCAGATTGTTGCCATCCAAGGAAAAAACCGGGTCGGATGGCACAGTGACCTGGATCACCAGGTCCCCGGGCGGACCACCGTTGGGGGAGGCGTGACCCTTCCCGGCCAGTTTGATCTTTTGGCCGTCACGCACGCCGGCCGGAATCCGCACCGTCATGGAACGGCCATCCACGGTCAGCACCCGGGTAGACCCGGCCGCCGCCTCACGGAACGGCAGAGTCACCGAAGCATGCAGATCAGTGCCAGGCACCGGTCCGCGACCCGCGCCACCGAAGCGCCCAAAACCGCCGCCACCGCCAGCCCCGCCCCCGCCGGTGAAAGCCCCCAGCAGATCATCCAAGTTGAGTCCCCCCGGAGCGCCGTTCGTCGCGAAGCGGACCCGGCCGCTGCCCCCCGAAAACATGCCGGAGAACAGGTCCTCGAAACCGCTTGCCCCGGCCGGTCCGGCGGAGAACCGGGCGCCGCCGGACGCCATGGCGCGGACGCCATCGTACTGTTTGCGCTGTTCCGGATCAGACAGCACCGAATACGCCTCGCTGACCTCCTTGAAGCGTTCCTCTGCGGCGGTGTTCCCCGGATTCGCGTCGGGATGCAACTGGCGCGCCAGCTTGCGGTAGGCCTTCTTGATTGCCTGGTCGTCGGCGTTCTTGTCTATCCCCAGGGTCTTATAGAAGTCCTTTTCGAACCAATCTTGGCCCGCCATGTCAGCCCTCCTGGCCCACCACGCCTACCCGGGCAGCACGCAACACGCGTTCGTCCATACGGTAGCCCGGCTGGATCACCACGAAGATCTTGGGTTCTGTTACGGCCGGGTCGGTTTGGTGTAGCAGCGCCTCGTGGATGGTCGGGTCGAACAGGTCGCCTTCCTGGCCGTAGCGCTCCATCCCGAACCGCTGTACGGTGGCTTCGAGTTTTTCGGTGACGGCCTTGAACGGGCCGTCGAGTTCGCCCGCCGAGCGCGCCGCCGCGACGTCATCTAGCACCGGGATCAGCGCGGTCAGCACCTCAGCGCGGGCTTGGTCGCCGGCCACGGCCCGGTCCCGGTCCACGCGTTTGCGGTAGTTGGCGTATTCGGCGGCGACCCGTTGGAGGTCTTCGGTCCGCACCGCGAGTTCTTCCCGCGCGGAGATCAGCTCTGCTGCCGCAACCACCTCGTCTTCCAGCGCCCGAGCGGCAGCTTCCGCCGTCCCCGGGGTTTGTTCTGCCGGCGCGCTGTCGCTAGGGGCCCGGGTGGTGCCAGCCGCCGATGCCGTGCCCTTCGACCCAGCGCCACCCCCGCCGCTGCGTGGTGCGTTGCCAGCACTGGTGCGGCCGGTGGCTGGGCGGCCGGCGTGCCGCGCCGGCCGGGCCCGGCCGCTGACCGGATCCACCTTCCGGTTGTCCCTGATCACCGGACGCCCACCCGAGTTGGTTTCTAGCCCGCCTTGCCCGGTCAACTCATCCGGGTCGAGCCCCAAGTTCTGCTCGACGGCCAGGTCTTCATCTAGATCATCGACCCGTTCGCGCAGGTCATCCTGGGCGTCGCGTGACGCCTGCGATACCCGGCGCGAACCGGGCCGCCTTCCCCCCGTTGTGGCCATGGTCAGACCTGGTCCTCGTCGATCACTTCGGCGTCGACAATGTCTTCATCGGCGGTAGCCGAAGCCCCACCGGCCGAACCGGCGGCCGGGCCGGACCCGGGTGTTGACCCGGCGGCATCGGGCTGCGGCTGGTTGGCGTAAACGAGCTTGCCGACTTTCTGGCCGGCTTCCGCGAGTGCGGTCACGGCCGCAGAGACGGCGTCGATCTCGTCGCCTTCCAGGGCTTTGCGCGTGTCCGCGATACGGTCTTCGACTTCGGTTTTCAGGTCCTCCGGGATCTTGTCGCCGAGGTCCTTGATGAGGGCTTCGGTCTGGTAGACCATCTGCTCGGCGGAGTTGCGGGTCTCGCCTTCGGCGCGGCGCTTTTTGTCTTCGGCGGCGTGCGTTTCGGCGTCTTTGACCATGCGGTCAATCTCATCCTTGGGCAGGGCGGAGCCGCCGCTGATCGTCATGGACTGCTCTTTGCCGGTGCCGCGGTCTTTCGCGGAGACGTGGACAATCCCGTTGGCGTCAATGTCGAAGGTGACCTCGATCTGGGGGACGCCGCGGGGGGCCGGCGCAATGCCGGTCAACTCGAAGGTGCCGAGCGCCTTGTTATCCCGGGCGAACTCACGTTCGCCTTGATAAACCTGGATCAGCACGGATGGCTGGTTGTCTTCTGCGGTTGAGAAAATCTCACTGCGCTTGGTGGGGATGGCCGTGTTGCGCTCAATCAGCTTAGTCATGAAGCCACCCTTGGTCTCGATACCGAGTGATAGCGGCGTGACGTCGATCAACAGGACGTCCTTGCGTTCGCCCATGATCACGCCGGCCTGGAGCGCGGCACCAATCGCCACGACCTCATCCGGGTTGACGCCCTTATTCGGCTCCTTGCCGCCGGTCAGGGTCTTGACCACCTGCGCCACGGCCGGCATGCGGGTTGAACCACCCACCAAGATGACGTGATTGATCTGCGAGACCTTAATACCTGCGTCCTTGATGACGGACTCGAACGGCTTGCGGGTGCGCTCCAGCAGATCCTTGGTCATTTCCTCGAACTGGGCTCGCGTCAGCTTGGTGTCGAGGTGAATTGGGCCGTTCTCATTCATTGACAGGTACTGGAGCGAGATCGTGGTGGAGGTGGCCGTGGACAGTTCCTTCTTGGCCTGTTCAGCGGCTTCTTTGAGCCGCTGTAGGGCTACCTTGTCTTTGGCTAGGTCAACCCCGGACGCCTTTTTGACTTCGTTGACCAAGAAATCGACAATCCTGGCGTCCCAGTCATCACCGCCCAGCTTGTTGTCGCCGCTGGTTGCCTTGACCTGGATCGTGGAGAACCCGTCATCTTCTTTGCCGACCTCCAACAAGGACACGTCAAACGTGCCGCCGCCTAGGTCGAAGACCAGGATCAACTCGTCTGAGGTGGACTTGTCCAACCCGTAGGCCAGCGCGGCCGCAGTCGGTTCGTTGATGATGCGGAGCACTTTGAGGCCGGCAATCTCACCGGCCTCCTTGGTCGCTTGGCGTTGCGCGTCGTTGAAGTAGGCGGGGACCGTAATGACTGCGTCGGTGACGGACTCTCCCAAGTAGGCTTCGGCATCGGTCTTCAACTTGTTGAGAATGCGGGCGGAAATCTCCTGTGCCGTGTACTTCTTCCCGTCGATTGCTACGCTCCAGTCGGTTCCCATGTGGCGTTTGACGGAACTGATGGTGCGGTCCACGTTGGTCACGGCTTGGCGTTTGGCGACTTCGCCGACCAGCACTTCGCCGCTCTTGGTGAACGCGACGACCGATGGCGTGGTGCGCTGGCCTTCAGCGTTGGCGATGACGGTGGGTTCGCCGCCTTCGAGTGTTGCGACTACCGAGTTGGTTGTACCTAGGTCAATTCCGACTGCTCGTCCCATGTTTGTTGCTTCCTTTGCGTTGAGTTCTTGCCTGCGTGGTGCTTCGGCGCGAGAGCCACTAGAGGCGGTCCGAGCCTCCAGGGTGGGCTGGGAGACTCGGACGGCCACCAGTGACTCCCTCGTTGAGTCAATCCGACTCAAGTTTGCACTGCTTAGGCCGCTGCGTCAAATCAAGTTGAGTCTGGTGGGCTCAATTTCGTTGTCGGCGGACGGGCCGGGGTCTGATCCAGCCTGCCCGCCCGCCGGGTGTACTTGTGATCTGCATCACATTCAATGCTGAGCCCCGGTTCGCCCGCGCGCAGCCGACTGCGCCACTGTCTCATCATCTGACCGGGTGAACTGGGCGCGGCCGGGCCCCGGGCTGTTCAAGGCGGCGCGCGGGCGACGGTCGGGGGAAATGGGGCGCGGCGGCCGGCCGGCGGGCTCGCGCCCACCCGCTGACGTAGTAGTACGCCGGCGACGCCCCGACCCAAGAACGCCACTTTCGGGTTTGGCGGCATAGTCCAAGCGCTGCCCCCGCTCCGCTTCCGGGCCCTGCCGCAGCGCCCGATGCCGTATGACATACGGCGCAACGCCGTACGCCACCGGTATTGCTATACGGCTACTAGCCGTATACGATGGCGCGTAACGAGTCGCGTAAGAAGCGCGCGGCGAACTTAAACGATCTAGGAGGAGCAACGCATTGGCTAAGCAGAAGCTGACGGTTAACCTAACCGATGAGGTCCTCGCCGTCCTCAAAGACCTGGCGAGGCAAGGGGACCGCAGCCTCACCGAGGAATTGCGGCTGGCGATCGCCGACCGCAAGTTCTTCGCCGACCAGGTCCGGGAGGGGAACACCATAGAAGTGGCGGTTCCCGACGGTAGCACCGGAGACCGCGTGCGCCACCCGGTGAGGATACTGGTCTAATGTCCACCAACGCAGGCGATGGCGGGGCAAGGCGCAGTGCGCAAAGCCCCGCCGCGCCTGCCCAAGACTCAATTAGCTTCAAAGGAGAAGCGACACATGCCGCCGCAGAATGGCTGGCACCCGTGTACAACGCTCTGCCGCCCGGCGGCATAGCCGCCGTCACGAACACGGCGACGCCAGGCACCGTCCGAAACGAATTAGAACCGAACTATGACGCAGTTCGACGCGGAATCCGTGAGGCCGCTGCGCACCCCAGGCGGGTGCGTAGCTGGTTGGCGAAGACCATGTCTATCTCGCTGGCCACCATTGCCGTGACCGCAATCCTGGCTGTCGGCATTCTCGGCTTTTTTGAACGCGAGACGGACCAAGTTTACGCATTGGTTGGCGACATCTGGAAAAGCATTTTGCCACTGGTTGCCGCCATAATTGGTTTCTATTTTGGGGCAGGCAGTTCGGGTTCGGTCAGCGCGGACCAGGACGACGAAGCGAAGGGATAACTACAGTGCAGGCCGGAGGCTCGCTGCCTGAACAACGATTAACGACGTCCAATGACTTGGTCAAGAGCTTGCTGACTGTGCGGTGGCCGGACGAGACACTTCTCGGGCGCCCGGATGATGTCGCTGTGACAGCGGCAGCTCTCGCGATCAGTACGGTGTGGAATCAATCTGAGGCGCGAGGATCCCGCACCACCGAAGTATCGGCAGAGGTGGCTTTGACGGCCGCAGCCTGGTGGCATCAGCAGCGGCACTTCTTTGAACAAGTAAGCGGCGTGCTGTGCGCCGAGGAATTCGGTGTGATCAAGGATGCTGTCTCATGGGTCGCGGCCGCACACGGTCAAGCCTGGTATGACCTTGGTGATCCGGCGCTGCAGGCGCTCTTGTCGCCTGATCTGGGAGACGACGAGAGGATCACCATTTTGACCCGCGTGCTTGATGGGACTGTGATTGCGGCCAATGAAACCCGGGAATTGTTGAAGGTGGATGGCCCCCCAATCGTCGGCATCCAGCAGTTTTGGAGCCATGCAAACGATGACGCCGCGACCCTAGCCACCTGGCGGGCGACCCACGAAGCTGGGGAAGCAATCGGGCAGAAGGTGGAGGCTATGGGTTGGCGGCCCGAGGTGACGGCCAGGCACGCGCCTCCTGGGGCGAGCGCCCGGCGCGACCCGGCCACGACTCGGGCAGCGGTGCTGCGTTCGTCCGCGCAGATCGTGTTCACTGCGATGGCCAGTTTTGGGACCGGCCACAATCTCGAGCTTGTGACGCTGATGCAGATCCCCACCCTGATATTGGTGAGACTCCCGGAACTTCTTGGCCGTTGGGAGGCAAACGCCGAGGTCGGGCGCTATGAAACCGAGGCGGAGGCCGTGACAAAGGCCGCTAACTGGCTTGCGGTCAACCGTGGTCGAATTGAACGCCGTTCCCGTGATGTCCAAAACTGGGCGGCGGATCCCAATGGCAACATTCACGAACACATGTTGGCGGCCGATGACGCAGTCTTCGAAGATTCCCGCATCACCAGGTTCGATGCAGAGTTCTGGTCGCAGCCCATCCATTACGCCCAGGCCCCGCAGCAGATCAGGCAAGAACTCGACCGGTTGCACGCCAAGACCAGCGGCGCGAACCGGCCTTTGACCGGACCTGGACGGCTACTTCCGTTGGAAACGGCGAATCGTAACGGTGGCAGCGTCGGGTGGTCGGCGCAATCAATTAAGACGCTGTTCGCCTATTCCGCAGCGCACAACTATGATAATGCCCGGTTCGTGGAAATGCTTGAGTTTGCGGAACGCGAGATCCGACAGCGGGGTCCTTCGTCTCGCAGCGCCACACTGTCCCTCGGCTATCAAGACTGGGCAGATGTCGATAAGCGGCTCGCCTGGGACCCGCCAAAGTGAGCAGTGCGGCGTGGCTCGGTTGGCGATCGGCACTCCAAAGATTGACCGAGCGAATGCTGCCGCGCCGCTACGACAACCCCCGGTGTGACCTCAGCGAATTGCGCCAAAGGCTGGGTGTCCGTTATGTCGTCTACGAGCGCCGACCCATCCATGGGGAGACTGTGTGGGGCCAGCGAGGTCCAGTTGTGCAGGTCAGGGACGGGCGCCACCACCAACGCCGAAACATGACCCTCGCGCACGAATTTGCCCATGTGCTGTTTGATCCGGTGTTCAATCCGGCGGCTCTTCACTCTACGATCCGCGACACATTCGACGAGAGGGTGGCGCTGTCTCAAGGAATTATCGCCGAAGACGCTTCAGTTCTGGACGCGGTAATCAACAGAATTGGACTCGAAAAACTCTGTGATGAATTAGCCTTTGAACTGTTGTTTCCGGCAAAATGGGCGCTGAAGTTAGCCAGCAGCGCGACCGATCTCACCTCGGTTGTATCCGTGGCCCATCGGTTCGATGTGTCTTTGACGCTCGCGACCATTCGGCTAAATGAGGCCACCGGGGACCGCCGCTCGCTGCTACAGCTAAGACCCACCTGTGTAGGCGACTGGGTTGTGGCGGAGACGGTTCGCCCGCCTCGGGGTTGGAGTGAAGGGGTGCGGCTATCTATGGAGAGTTCTCGAATGATTGGCTCATTGGCTTGGACTGGACACCCCCTGTGGCGCGAGATCAGCACGCAGAAGCGGCCTGAGCGGCTGCTTGGCGTAGATCTCTTGCGTCGGCAAGAAATGGCCGTTGGGTTCTACTTTGAGCAACTCGGCCCCGGTCCCCGCAGCGCCACACCCACTCCGTCGTGAGGCAGCAGCCTGAGGGCTGGTGGACCTGGGGCGTGGGCCCAAACTGCATCCAGCAGCGGCCGCACCGCACCCGCCGGATGATCTCTTTAGGCGGGCGACGCCAGCGGCCTGCGCACCGGGAGAACGTCGCTGCTGTGCGGGATACTTGACGCAGTTGGCCTTGACCGCAGATCGCACGCTCCAGCGCGAGGTCCTCCAGCGTGGCCGCCGGTTGCGCCGGGGGTGGATTGCGGGCCGCCCAGTTCGTCCGGTTCCCGGGAAGGAGACCCGATGTCCGATGCCGCCCGGGCGGCTCTTGACGCTTACGTTCCGCTGCGCTTGCTCGGCGCCCGGTTCGGGCGGCAGAACAAGTCACTTGAGTGGGTGGTTGTGATTGCTGGTCTGCGCGATCAGGCGCTTGCTGGTTTGGGGCAGGTGCCTGAGTTTCGGGTGGTTGTGGCCAATGCTGAGGCGGACCTTGAGGTTTGGCTGCGGGAGATTGAGCCCACCGTGACTCAGTCTTTCAGCCAGAGACTGGACTTGTGGGCCGCGCGCGCAGCCCGGCTGTTGGCCCAGCGTCTCAACGAAACCCTGTGATGCGCGTCTTGCACACAACCAGCCCGGAGTCTTGCATCAGTGCTGGCGGTCAAGCTACGTTGGGAAGACTAATACCGGCCCTCTACCGAGCACCTCGGCAAGGCCGGTTGTCTTTTCCCGTCAACAGCCAAGACCCCGAACCCGCCAATCAACACGACGGCGTACAACTCGCCCGGAGGAGGTTCCCCACTGTGAGCATCGCAGTGGTGTATCGTATAACGATACTGGAACATCGAAAAACGATAGGGGTCGATTATGCGGCGCGCGACAGTGATCGGGGCGAAGGCGATTGTGGGTGTCATCCTGGCAGTGGCGGTGGCGGGCCAGGCGCTCGTCATCCCGTGGGTCGCCCAGGAGACGGTGGCGGTCTACCCGGAGGCGGCGCATCTGCGCTGGCCGGGGATCATCGGCTGCGAAGTCATCGTCTT
>JAITJY010000250.1 GCA_031278675.1 Bifidobacteriaceae bacterium | reverse complement strand
CATTTTCCGCGATGCCGAGTACCAGGTGAACCAGGACGGCCGGGCGCACTCGGGCAGCGACTTCACCTATCCGCCCGATGGCGCGTGGCCCGACCCGAAAGCCATGATCGACGAACTCCACGAGCGCGGCGTCAAGGTCATCTTGTGGCAAATCGCGCTTCTGAAAAGCGAAGCCACCTTCGCAGCCGACCGCCAAGGGCACGGCAGGCAAGTGATAGCCGACGGCCAGGCGATGGTCGCCGCCGGGCTGACCGTCAAACAGGCAGACGGCAACCCCTATCTGAACCGGGGCTGGTGGTTCCCGAAGGCGCTCATGCCAGACTTGTCCACCTCCGCTGGGCGCGACTGGTGGGCCGAACACCGCCGCTACCTGGTGCGCGACCTGGACGTGGACGGCTTCAAGACCGACGGCGGCGAGCACGCCTGGGGCGCCGACCTGCGCTACAACGACGGCACCAGCGGCGACGACGGGAACAACCTCAACCCCGTCCGCTACGCCCAAACCTACGGCGACCTACTGCGCTCCGAAGGCAAAGCCCCGGTCACGTTCTCCCGGTCGGGCTTCACCGGCAGCCAGGCGCACGGCGCGTTCTGGGCCGGCGACGAGAACTCAACCTGGGAGGCGTTCCGGGCGTCCATCCGCGCCGGGATAACCGCCTCCGCGTGCGGTGTCGTCTACTGGGGCTGGGATCTGGCCGGGTTCTCCGGGCCGCTGCCTACCCCGGAACTCTACCTTCGGGCGGCAGCCGCGTCGGTGTTCATGCCGATCATGCAATACCACTCGGAGTTCAACCACCACCAACCCCCACTGCGCGACCGCACCCCCTGGAATATTGCCGAGCAAAGCGGAGATACGAAGCTGATAGCCGAGTTCCGCGCGCTGGTCGAACTGCGCGAAAAACTTGTGCCCTACATCGCCGGCCAGGCTCGGCTCGCCATCCAAAGAGACAAACCGCTGATGCGCGCCCTGTTCTTCGACTACGCGCACGACCCGGAAATCTGGAACCACCCACTGCAATGGCAACTCGGACATGCCCTCCTGATCAGCCCCGTCATCGAAGAAGGAGCCACCAACCACACCGCCTACCTACCCGAAGGCACCAACTGGATCGACGTGTGCTCCGGCAGGACAATACCCGGCGATACATTGGACACGCGCCGTGTGGCGAGGCGAACCTCGATTTCGGTTTATTGCCGAGAAGACCATTGGAACGAACTCGCGCCGCTATTCGCCGGTGAACCTGTCATTGCTGACTGCTAGCCAGCCGCCACAAGATGATAAGCAGACTGCCCAAACGCGAGCGAACGTTTGGGCGCTGCACTCCTGCCGCGACGACCATAACAGCATGATCTTGTTCCTGCTCCTGACTGCGATAGGAGACTGGCTAGACGGGTTCAGTCTCCACCGTGCGGGTCAGTGGCCTGCCTTTCGTGGCCGCCCGAAGCCTGGCTGTCTGAGCCCGTTGCCCATTCAGCTCGCAGGCTGATCGGGCATAGTGCAGATGCCCGATGGCGTATTAGGTGGGACGGCGGCTTTCGGTCGAGGCGGGTGTGCCGTTCTGCGCGCAGACGATTACCACGCGGCGCATCCACGTTCCGGCCGCTTACGACTGGATGGAGGTTGTCACGATCCGGCGCGGTTCCGGTCTTGTGGTTTGCGGCGACGAGCAAATCTCGGCGGCGACCAGGGAAGGTGACGTGTGGCTGTTGACGCCGAACGTGCCGTGTGGAATAAGGCCGGACGGTACTTTGACGCTGACACGTTTGTTCCTCGCGGTGCGTTACATGGTCGAACAAATCCGGTGGCAGCGTTGGCCTTGCCTGTCAGACGAAGTGACAGCGCGGATGATCGCCCAGGACATCGCCCGAGAGCAGCTCAAACGGTTCCAGAACGTCCGTATCGAAAGATCTGGTTATGAACGCCTTTGCGGGCTGCTGGACGCGCTGGTCGCGGTGAGCGCGGCGCAGCGCATCCGGGACAAGTATTACGAGTCGGCGGCGTTGGCGTTGGGCGCGCTCGGCATCATCATGCCAAACGCGCAGCGGACAGCGCCAACGCGACCGACCCGGTTGGAAGTGGAGTTGGCCAGACGCGCGAGCCTGGCCTGCGCTTCAGCCCTGACTCCGCTGCGAACCGAAGTTCGGCAAGCTCGGGCGTTGATCGAACTCCACTACCGCGAATCTGTGCCCCTGGAATGGCTGGCCAATCAGGTCAATCTCTCAAAGCAGCAGTTCCACCGGGTATTCACCGCTCAGATGAGAAAGACCCCGCTCGCATACCGTGACTCGATCCGTATCCAAGCGATGGTCAGGCTACTGCTCGAAACCGACGCCCCAGTCGCTGAAATCGCCAAGCGGGTTGGCTGGGCTGACCTTGACAGAGCCGTCAACGTGTTTGCCGACGCGGTGGGCATGCGTCCCGACTGCTACCGGGACCGTCTGAGAACGGTGGAACAAACGCCTCTCCCAGAGGATCATCTCATTCTTGCCGACGATCTGCTCGTGTTTCGCCACTAGACCCAAGGCCGTGAAGTTAAGCCTGGTGGTGGGGTTGTCAAGGGGGATCGCCGGTGAGGATGGCGATGGCGGCGTCGGCGATGGCGGCCCGCAGGACCTGGTAGACGGTCAGCAGCGCCCAGATCTCCTGGTCGACGCCCTGCGCGGTGCGGGCGCGCAGCACCCTGCCTCCCAGCATGGAAGATT
>JAITJY010000093.1 GCA_031278675.1 Bifidobacteriaceae bacterium | reverse complement strand
CGCCACCACCTTCACGATGGCGTCCGCAGGCTGTTCGATGACCGGCTCGGCCCGGTCCTCGACCCGCACATCGCCAGGGCCGTACATGGTGACTGCTCTCATGGTCTCCTCCTAAACGGCTACCCGGCGAGCCTAGAAGCCTTCAAGCGCTTGAACGCAAGACAGTCAGGCCGCCTTGACGCGGACCGCGCCGGACAGGCCCGGCCAAGAGGCGGGTCATCGGGCCGCCTCGGAGCCGGTGGCCCCGCGCAGCGCGCCGGACAACTCACGGGCCCGCGCCGAGACACGCCGCGCTTCTTGTTGGTCGCCTGCCGCGACCGCATGCCAGTAGCCGACCTTGAGATCGACGTAGCGGCGGCGCGCTTCCAGGGCTCGGGCCTCGGCCGCCAGCCGCGCCCGGTGGGCCTCCAACAGCACGATCTGGGCTTCGGGGCCCACCTCGCCGCGGGTCGCGTTGGCCACATACACGCGCATGTCCGCGACCGGCATCCCGGCCGCCGCGAGGCACGCCACCGTGTCCAGGACATCCAGGTCGCTTTGGGTGTAGACCCGGTAGCCGTTCAACGGGTTACGCCTGACCGGCGGGATCACCCCGACCTGTTCGTAGTAGCGCAACGTGGACTCGGCCATACCACAAGAGCGAGCAGCCTGTTGGATGGTGAACGCCTGGTCGGCGATCAAAGCTGGAGCCATGGTCGAACCCTACAAACCCTCAAGCGCTTGAAGGCAAGCGTTCCGGCCGCAAACCCGGGCAGGAGCCGACCGCCGGGAACCCGCCGGCATACCTCTCGCGCGTTCTCCTCGCGCGCCGTTCTGATGTCGCAGTCCCTTGGCGGACCGGGCCGGTGTGAGTTCCAGGGCTCAGCTTGAACCGGCGCTTCACGGTCCTCCGTGAGACTGCGGCCGGGTCTGCGTCGAGGCGGTCCATGATGTCCCGCTCCACCATCTGACTAGAGACGCGTCGCCTGGATCGTCGTACCAACCCTGGGGAGGCGCGGGCACGGCTTCGGCGGGTGCGCTCTGGCCGGAGATTTCGTCCCGTTCTATAGGCTTGGTCGCCCCAGCGAAGCGTTGACCATCCCACCAGCGCAATTGCCTGGGATTCTCGGGATCATGCAGCCAGCCTGGCGGCGGTCCCACCGCGAGAGCGGACGCTGCCCCAATCGGCGTGGACGCTGACTCCTGCGGGCGGTTGCCAGCCGGGCGTTTGAACGCAGCGATTCGCGAGCGGAGCGTCTGAATGTCCGCGGTCCAAGCTTGGTAAAGGGGCTTCGGTAACGGCAGGGTGTTACTGAGCGTGAACGGATCGTTGCTGTTGGCGTTGCGAGACCGGTGCGTCCCTCGCCAAAAGTCGCTATTGGCAGTGCCGTGGTAGCTGGGCGTCAAGATTTCGAGAACGCCGCTGATCAACCCAGAGTTGTATTCGATTCCAGTGATGTCGACGAAATGGAAGACTGCCGCCCGCTCTCCGCCCAAAGAACCCGCCATGAAGCTTGTCAACGCGCCCGTCTTGACGATTGCTAGACGGTCGTCCCACGCCGCCAGAACTCCTGAGGCGCCGCCGGGCGCTAGCACCAACCAGGGCTCCTCGCCCGGCGAGGAGAGCCGGGCGAGCGATCGCGCCGCCTTATCTGTGACCGTGCCGAGCACCCGAACGGCAGCCGTGAAGGGGGGCCGACGGGAGTCGCCGGAAGCGCTTCTCATCTGTGTGGCCGCTGGCCAGCGAGGGAACGCGCGGCGACTGCGAGTTCCTCGGCCGACGGAAGGCGCGCTGCGGCGTAGAGGACGGTTGGCGTCAACAAGACTCGTCCAGCTTGACAGCCGACAGCGTGACGATTGTCTCGATCGGAACCGTGGTGTCGGGCGCCGGATCCTGCGTGCAGACGCGCCAATTCCGGTCCCATACTTGTGCGCGTCCCATGCCGGTCGCGTCTACCTGATCCATCAGGTAGCTCCCGAGAGCTTGAAGGGTGTCTTGGGCGTCTTGCAGGTTCATGCCGACTACATCAGGCATGGTGAACACCACAGGTTCAGCGGGCGTTGCGGTGGTTTCGCTCTCGGCGGAGCTACTCGGAACCGCAGGCGGGGCTACGGGAGCGGGCTCCACCGGCGCCGGTGTCGACGGCGACGGTTCGGGGAGTGGCGCGTCCGCCAACGGGGGCTGCGTTTGGGTCTGGCTGGCGCGGGAGGGGTTCATGAGCGAACCCACAAGCGCCAGCCCTAAGACGATCAGAACCCAAAACCACCAGTTCTTCCAAGCGGGTTTCTTACCTGGCGTCGGGGGGGCGACGGGCGCTGTGTGACCGGGCGCCGGCAGCATATACGGCGAAGCCCCATAGGGCGGCGGGGGGGGCACTCATTTGCGGTGTCACTTTCAATTATCGGGTCCGCGGGCCCTGCACGGGCCAATCGGTTGGGTGAGCCCTCATGCTACCTCGGTGGTGGCCCATCCGGCGTTCGCGGGGTCCGGCGATGCCGCCACCGAGGACCTGGCGGCCGCGATTTCGTTCATCTTCGTCAGCCAGGACGAGCCGATCGCCAGCCCCGCCGTGATGCGTCAACGCGCCGACGACTTCCAAGCCGCCGGCGTGGATGTCGAGTTCGCGCTGTTCGAGCGCGCTGGTCACGGGTTCGGGCTGGGGATCGGCGCCGAGGGCTGGCTCGACCGGGCGGTCGAGTTCTGGGAGAAACACATCAGCTAGCTTGCCTTCAAGCGGTTGAGGGTTTGTACGCTGAACGGAAACAGCTAGGAGGATTCATGGGGACCTACACTTTGAACAACGGCGTCGCCATTCC
>JAITJY010000016.1 GCA_031278675.1 Bifidobacteriaceae bacterium | reverse complement strand
TTGTCTTTGGCGAAGCTGCCACCCACCATCAGCACGTCGGAGATCAGCCCTTCCTTGGCGGAGGCCTCATAGAGCACCTCGACGGCATCATTTTGGGCTTTCGCTTCGGTGATGTACGGCTCGTAGGTGACCGCCGCCGGGACCCGGCCTGCGATCAGCGCCGCGCCGGCCTCTGCGGCACCCATCGGCACCTTCTTGATATCGTCAATGCTGAGCCCGGCCTCGCTCAGCGCGTAGTTCAACAACAGGTCGGAGGTGGTGCCTTCTTCGTAGGCCACCTCCTGGCCAGCCAGATCCTTCACGCTGGCGATCCCGCCGCTGGTGATGATGGCATCCGCGCTGGTGGATGCGTCCTCTAGGAGCACAATCTTGGCGTCCACTCCTGTCTCAATCATGAGCAGCGCGCCGTGTGAGGCGACGTTCAACGCGTCTACCTGGCCCGCAGCGAGGGCCGCCAGCATGTCGGCGTCCGCCTCGAAATCCACCAATTCGACTTCGAGTCCGTTGTCTGCGAAATAGCCTTGGTCTTGGGCGATATACCAGGCGCCGTAGCCCAGCCACGGTTGGATGGCGATGGAAACTTTGGTCAGTGAACCGGCGGAGTTGGAACCGGGCTGGTCGGAGCCGCAGCCGGCGGCTGCGGCTACCAGCGCGATAGCTGATGCAGCGATTAGTTGTCGAGTGCGCAAGGTGGATGCCTTTCCGGGGTTGCCCCGTGTGGGGCGGGCGAACTGAGGATTCCATTGTGGCGGCTGGTGCGGCCCTCGCACAACGCCGCGCCTGGGCGGACGGCTCTTCCGGCCGCGCCCAGATGTGCCCCGAATCCCTCGCGGGATCCACTAGGCCGGTGTTGCTCAACACCGGCCGACCGTGCCCGCGCTGGGGAGAGCGAAGCTCTCCCCAGCGCAAACGCGGCAGACAGGCGCTGTCGGGCGTCCTTGGAGGGCGTTGTTCAACGCTCTCCTAAAGGCACCCCACAAACTCTCTCCGCTTCGCTCCGAGATTTTGCGGGGACCCCGAGTAGGCGAAACTCGGCTCAGGTGCAAAGGTTTCGGCTACCTAGTGGGTCTAGGCGCAGGCGACGCGGTTGGTTGGCGCGTAGCGCCAGCTCCAGGTCTCCTGGCCAGGTGACGAGCCGTAAATGTCGGTCCTGGTGCGCGAGTAGTCGATCTCGAAGCCGGCTGACCCGTCGGGTTGCGGGACGCAGGCGGGTCCGGAGGACTCGATGGTGCGGGCGGCGATGTGCGAACCAGGCTCACCGACCTCGCCTTCCACGGTCCAGTACTTAGTGGACCACAGCTTGGCCCAGATCTTGTGGTCCTCCGTCATCCCCACGTTGATCAGCACACCCGAGGGGGTGTCGTTGTGGAATCCGACATCTCCGCCTGCCACCAGCGAGGCTTCTCGTCCCATACCGAACCGGGCCACATAGGTGGCGTGCGGCGTATGGTCCAAATCACCCATGCCGGCCTCAAACGCGGCATTGAACAGAGCAGTGGCGAGGCCGTCCAGTTTGGGGCTGACTGCGCCCAGAGTTTGTGTCAAGGAGAACGTCTGCTCTGGCAGCACCAACTGGCCGTTGAGCTGGCCAATAGCCGCTTCGACGGCGTCCAAGCCGTCTTGCGGTTCAGCCCCGGACAGCTCATAGTAGGCCACCGGCTCGGCAATCCCGAGTGATTCCAAGGTGGCCCGGCCGACGGCCGGATCGACATCTAATAGTGGCAGTGCGATTCGGCGCGCATCTCCGCTGGAGGTGGCTGCCTGGGTCATTGCTGGAACCAGTGAATCAATGTCCAGCATGATTCCGGCCTGCCCGTCATCGATGACGGGCGAGTCTCCTTCAAAAATGAACGAGGCTTGCGCCGCGCCGGATTCGGCCAGCTCCGGGAAGTTCTCCTCGACGGCGGCTTGCAACTCGCGTTCGTCCCAGCTCAGCGTCAGGGTCCCGGCTTTCGCCGGGTTTTCGACGACTTGGGCCCAGCCCGCCAATTTGCCAACCGACAATTCGACGGTCTTGCCGCCCTGCTCCCACACCACCGGTCCGGACAACAGCGGTTCGGCAATTTCTGCCACCGCCTGGTCAACGGCGGCTTGCCCAATCGAAGGCTTGACCACTTTGGTGGGGAGTGCCCAAGGCTGTTCTGCCACCAGGAAGCTGTTGCGCACTACTTGCACGGCGGCATCGACGTCTAGTTGGAGGCCGTCGCTGGGTTCTGTGACTACTACCTGGGCGGCTGCCACGCTGATTGTCCCGTCGGTGGCGCGGATCTCGGTCTGTTGGCCCACGGCACTGAGGTAGGTTGCGACGGTACCGGCCTCGGTCAAAACGGCTGGGGCCAACTCGCCGCCGCCACTCAGATGCAGCCACATCCGGCCAGGTGACAGGGTGAATCCAGTGACCTTGCGCACCGTGTCGGAGGAGGAGAACGTCAGGCCGGCCGCTTTCGGGCTGATCCAAGTTTCTTGGTCTCCGACAACGACGCGTGTTCTAGCTTCGGCGCTGGACGCCAGCGAGAAGTCGAGGGTTTCGATGGCTTCGGCGCGGGACAGCCCGCCGATCTCGACGCCGGCGACGGTGGTCCCCTTGGGGATTTTGTCGGCCAGGGAGGCTGCGGTTATCAGGTACACACCAATAAGTACGATCCCGAGCGCGCTACCGGCGAGCAGCCACCGATGGTTGGTGGCGCGCTGGGCGAACCGCCAGACCCACCGGAAGAACGGGCCGGGACCTTCCTTGAATGGATTGGGCATCGGTTCGGACGGGCGTCGGCGCCGCGGCGGCGGCGTGCCGGGTGTTCCGGCAGGCATCCCGGGTGCTGCTTGGGTCGCCTCAAGGGCGGCCCGGGTGGCCGTCTCGACGGCGGTTTGGGTTGCGGCCTCGACGGCTCTTTGGGTGGCTGCCTCCACGGCCTGCTGAGTGGCAACCTGGACCGCTTCGACCCAGTGCTCCAGGTTGGAGCGCGCGGCTCGCCGCGGCGGGAGCAGAGGCTGCGGCATGGCCGACTTGTCGGAGCGTGGCTCCGGCTCGCGGTAGGCCTGGCCGGCGGCCGCCTCAATACTGGCCTGGGCCTGCAGTTTTGCCAGCACTTCGTTCTGATCGGGTGTGTCAGCCGGGGGTTTTTCGGCGTCGGCTCCCACCCGTCCAGAGCTGCGGCCTGAGCTTTGGGGCCAAAAAGTAGGTATTTCTGCCATTTTGAGCCGATCGATTCCTCTTGTAGGTGCCGATATCGATTTATTTATTGCCACTCCACAACCATCCCCTAGAGCTGATGTGCGGGGCTGGAATTCCCAGCAGCACTGCTGCAATGGGCGTACCAACCCGCCATAGCACAGGGGCGTCTGTAAACGACTATGCTAGCGGGTTCGCGTGCGCTTCGACGCACCACTAGGTAACAGACTTGGTTGGGTGCGGGGGCGCGTAGCTGTCAACTCCGGTCACAACCCGGCCAGCGCGGTGGCACATCTGAGGGTTGGGACGCACCGGATTCGGGAGTTGGAAAGGGTAGCGAAGCCAACAATGCCGTCACTAGGCTGTGACCCGAACCACCGTCACCTGAGGGAAAGGGGAGCGGGGAGCAGTCCCCCCACGGACCGATCCTCCACATCCACGATGCTAACCAAACCAAGAAGACTTCTTCCGGCCGTCGCGCTGATAGCCACTGCGGCCCTTCTAGCCGCCTGCACCAACAGCACTAATAATCCGGAAACCGACCCGGGGGATGGCGATACAGGTACCGCAGTGGACCGGTCAACACAGTTCATCACTGTGTTGACCGGACCGGCTAGCGGGCTCTACTACCCCGTCGGGAACGCCTTCTCTGAGGTCCTAGGCAACGCTGGTTACAAGACATCCGCCCAGGAGACCACGGGGTCTTCCGAGAATATCCAGGGGATTTTGGGGCATGAAGGCGACATCGCCATCGCCATGTCTGACGTGGCGGTCCAGGCCTATAACGCGACCGAGGCTTTTGCCGACGCGGTCCCCGCCACCCAACTGCGGTCTTTGATGGGCCTGTGGCCGAATGTCTGCCAGATCATCACCACGACGCAGGCCGGGATAACGTCTTTCTCCGACCTCAAAGGTAAGCGGGTGGGGGTCGGCGCAATGGGTTCTGGTGTGGAGGCCAACGCGCGCGCCATTTTCGCCGCCAATGACATGAGCTACGAGGATGTGGAGGTGGCCTTCCTTGATTACGGCGATGCAGTGGAGGCGATCAAGGTCGGCGAAATGGACGCGGCTTTCGCCACCTCTGGCCTGGGCAACGCCACCATTGCGGCACTTGGTGAGACCGCTTCCTTGGCGTTTGTGCCAGTAGAGGGTGAGGCCCTGGCCAGGCTGACCAGTGAGTTCCCGTATTACGTGCAATCGCAGATTCCCGCGAGCGCCTATGGCACCGCCCAGGACGTGACCACGGTAGCCGTCATGAACGTCCTCTTGGCGCATGAAGACTTGGACGATGCCGTCGTAACAGACATGTTGGAGTTATTCTACTCAGTCGATGGGCTCACCATCATTGGCGATTCTCACCCGACGGCGAAGGAGAACATCAAGCTGGAGAGTGGCCTGCACGGGATCGCGGGAATTGACCTTCCGATCCATCCCGCTGCTGCTCAGTTCTTTGCTGACAAGGGAGTCACGGCTAGCTGATGGGCACCCCGGAGCCCTCCTTAGTGTTGGCCCCGCCACGGACTGGACCTGGCGGGGCCGACCGACTAAACAGAGTTCATTAGTTATTCGGGCGACCTCCCACTTACACTGGTGCTTGTGGGCTACTTTTCGCTGCTCGCCATCGTCGGTAAGGCTTTGGGACGATGGCGAAGGTTGTGTTGGGTCAATTAGGAGGGGTTAGACAATGAAGACGAGCCGTTCGCCCGCTAGAGCAACCCGGGGTCGCATCAGCCTACTACTTTGCGTGGGGCTGATCGCGTCTAGCGGACTTGTGGCCTGCGGCGGCATCCGCGCCGTAGTTGGCGGTGGCGGGATCGCGATCTACACCTGGGATGACTACTTCCCAACCGCGCTGCTTGAGCGCTTTGAGGAAGAGACCGGGATTCAAGCCACGGTCGAATTCTTCGGAAGTAACGATGACCTGCTCGCCAAGATGGAAGAGACCGGCGGCGGTGGGTATGACCTGGTGGTGCCCAGCGACTACGCCGTCGAGATCATGATTGAGCGCGGCTGGGCCCAGAAAATCAACGCGATGGAGTTAGCCAACTCCTCGAATATCATGGAGAGCGCCCTCCACCCGTATTACGACCCCGAGCGCGAATACTCCGCGCCCTATATGTACGGCACCACCGGCTTCGCCTACGACGCGTCGTTGCTGGCTGCGGACCAGGAACCGCCGCGGTCATGGTCCGACTTTTTCAATTGGGAGACGCCTTACGCGGGGAAGATCGGTGTCCTCGATGACATGTTCGACGGGGTTAACGCAGCGCTCCGCGCCGTTGGTGCGCAGCCTTGCACCACGGACTCGGCGCAGTGGGCAGCCGCCGCCAATCTGTTGACCGATTTCAAGACCCGAACCAACGCGATCGACTCGGATGCGACGGCAGCGCGGCTCGGCGCGGGCGAGAACTCGATGGCGATGATCTGGAACGGCGACACGCACCGGGCCTGGACGGTCAACCCCGCGATCACCTTTGTCTATCCGACGGAAGGCGTCTCCATCTTCGAAGACAACTGGGTTGTGCCATCCGGCTCGAAGAACCTGGAGGACGCGAAGGTCTTCATCAACTGGATGCTGGACCCGAAGAACGCCGCCGAGGCAGGCAACTATGTCGGCTTCAACGCGCAGATCCAAGGTGTTTACGAATACCTGGACCCAGCGATGCAATCAGACCGCGCCATTGTGCCCCCGGACGAGGCGAAGCTGGAGTTGGTCAAGACCTGCGACGATGAGACGATGGGCAGGTACGCCGAGGTCTGGGCCAGCTTCGCCGGTTAGGAGCGCGGTGACGCTGACCAGCCGCAGAAAGGGCCCAGTCATGAACGAACCGACAATGCCACTGAACCAAGCGATCCGGGCGCGCCACGCCGTGCGCCGTTACACCGACCGTCCGCTCCCAGATGAGGTGGCGGCTGACTTGCGGGCCACCGTCGAAGAGGCGAACACTGCGGCGGGCTTGGCGTTGCAATTGGTGCTGGACGAGCCCAAAGCCTTCGGCGGCGCCCGCTCCCTGGGGCAGTTCCGGGGGGTGCGCAACTATGTCGCCATCGTCGGCCCGAAGGCTGGTGGGGGTGCGGAGGCGTGCGGCTACCAGGGCGAACGCGTGGTGTTGCGGGCGGTTCAACTGGGCCTCGCGACCTGCTGGGTGGGTATGACGTTCTCCAAGCGCGCGATGCCCGTCACCCTGGGTGCGGGCCAGGTGATCTACGCGGCGGTGGCGATCGGCTACGGCGAGAGCGGCGGGCACAGTCACAAAGTCAAGCCGATTGAGGCTTTGACCAGCGCCGTCCCGCCGTTTCCCGACTGGTTCCGGCGGGGCCTTGAGGCCGCCCAGCTTGCCCCCACGGCCATGAACCAGCAGCGTTTCCGTTTCGGCTTAGAGGACGATGCCGTCCGTGGCTACCCCGGCGGACCTTACGGCGAGGTTGACCTCGGCATAGCGAAGTACCACTTTGAGATCGGTGCCGGCCCGGACGGCTGGCACTGGGCAACTTGAGCCCCGCGACTTAGCGCCCGGGCGTGCGGGGCGGCATCGTCTAATTGATGACGGTCGCGGTGCCGCCGCTGGTGTCGCAGACGGCGCCTTCGATCATGCCGCCCAAGGCGGTGAAGGCAAAGTCGTTGACGGTGCCTGCGTCCGTGTGGACGCCGACGCACCAACTATCGCGGGACTCGAAGTGGGAGGATGGCTGCAACTCGACGCCGCTGGCGCGTGGGATTGTGACCTCGTAGCTGTCGAAGGAGGAGGAGCCGTAGACCGTGACCAGGTAGTTGTCGCCGTCCACGCTGACGTTAATCTGCTGATCGCTGGAATAGGCGTAGCCTGAGGCGATCTCGTTGGCCAAGGCCCTGAGATCCGCCTGGGCGTAAGTGTCTTCCGCCTTGCCTTGCTGCTGCGTGAATAGCGGGATGGCGATCACAACGAAAAGCACCAGGGCCAGGACAAGCAGCCCGCCGCCCACCGACAGGGCGATGAACAGCCCGGTGCGGCGCTTGGGCTGGGCGGGTGGCGGGTAGCCCGGCTGGGAGCCGGGCTGGGCACCGGGCCCGGATGCGGGTGGGGTGCCGGGTTGAGCGAATGGTTGGTATCCGGGTTGGGATGCCCCGGGGTAGCCGGGTCGGGAGCCAGACAGGTAGCCGGGCTCGGCGCTGGGCCCGGATGCGGGTGGGGAGCCGGGTTGAGCGAATGGCTGGTATCCGGGTTGGGATGCCCCGGGGAATCCGGGTTGGGAGCCAGACAGGTAGCCGGGCTCGGCGCTGGGGGACAAGTTGGGCGGTGGGATAGGGACCGGTCCGGGCTGGCCTTCGGACATGGGACGCTCCTTAGCGGGAAACGAAGTGGCTCGCGATCAACGTCCACGCTATAAGCTCGGCTGACCGCAGGCAACCCCTCCGGCCCGCACAAACTGAGGCGCCTCAAGGGGTCAGGGTTTCAGTGTTACCTGGGCTTCGATCTCGACCGGGGTGTTGAATGGCAGGGACGCGACGCCGCAGGCGACGCGTGCATGGCGACCGGCTTCGCCGAACACTGCTACCAGCAGGTCGGAGGCGCCGTTCGCGACCTGGGGATGGTCGGCAAAATCGGCTGTGCAGGCAACCAGGACCACCAGCCTGTCCACCTGCGCTACCCGGTCCAAGCTACCCAACGCGGCACGCAACTGGGCGAGGATGTTCAAGGCGGTCAAGCGGGCGGCATCGTACCCCTGTGCGGCGGTCACGTCATCGCCGAGCCGGCCGCGGTAAACCACCTGGCCGTCCCGGATGGGCGCCTGGCCGGAGACAAACGCGGTCAGGCCGCTGACGCGGACCGGAACGTAAGCGGCGACGGGTGCGGGAGGCGTCGGCAACTCAATGCCCAGGGCGGCGAGCCGCGAGGTGGCGGTGTCTGGAGGCGGGCGGGGATCATTGGTGTTGGTGCCGGTGTTGGTGTTGGTGTTGGTGTTGGTGTTGGTGTTGGTGTCGGTGTTGGTGCTGGCGTTGGTGTCGGTGTTGGTGCTGGTCTCGGTGTTGGTGCTGGTGTCGGTGTTGGTGTTGGTGTCGGTGTTGGCGTTGGTGCTGGTGTCGGCCATGAGCCAATTATCGCAGGCGGTCTCCGGTGCCGGGTGCTCGCGCGCTGCGCCGCGCCTGAGCTGCCGGGCTGCGGGCTGCCCCCGGCTGTGCTGGCGCTAGCTGGCCTCCAGCCGCAGCTTGATGCGCCCTGCCGTTGCTTCCTTGGTTGCCGCGGGGCCGTAGCTGCGCACCGGCCAAGTCCAGCAGGCTCCTGACGCGAGGCACGGTGAAGTCGGTCGGGGCGGCTAGTTCTCGGATGCTCAGACCCCGCTCGTACTCTTGGCGGAGCAGTGCCCCGAGCCGGGCGAACCGGTGACCTGCGTAAACGCGAATCTGGGCAGGTCGGCCCGCGCGCGAGAGTGGTCACAACTGCGGGTAACGCGAAGAATCGGCCGTTACCCGCAGTTTTGACCAACCGGCCCGCGACCACCCCAGAGCGGGCAGCCGCGCCACCTGCGTAAACGTGAATCTGGGCAGATTGAGCCGCGCGCGAGTGGGCACAACTGCGGGTAACGCGAAGAAACGGCCGTTACCCGCAGTTTTGACCAATCATCCCTGGGGCGCCGCGTGCCCGGCGAACCGGTGACCTGCGTAAACGCAAATCTGGGCAGATTGAGCCGCGCGCGCGAGTGGTCACAACTGCGGGTAACGCGAAGAATCGGCCGTTACCCGCAGTTTTGACCAACCGGTCCTGGGGTGCCGCGTGCCGGGCGAACCGGTGACCTGCGTAAACGCAAATCCGGGCAGATTGAGCCGCGCGCGAGAGTGGTCACAACTGCGGGTAACGCGAAGAATCGGCCGTTACCCGCAGTTTTGACCAACCGGACCGCGACCACCCCAGAGCGGGCAGCCGCGCCACCTGCGTAAACGCAAATCTGGGCAGATTGAGCCGCGCCCGAGAGTGGTCACAACTGCGGGTAACGCGAAGAATCGGCCGTTACCCGCAGTTTTGACCAGCCTTCGGTCCGGGGTTCGCCGGGCCGAGAGGTCGGCTCGCGCGATGGCGTGGGTAAGGGCGGGGTCGGTGGGGCGCGGGGCCGGGGCGCAAGGAGTCCGCCCTGACTGCAGCCGGCCGCGCGGCCCTGGCCGAGGAGTTGGACCGCCTGCGGGAGCTTGTCGCCAACGGCGAACGAGTATTGGAAGGAGAGGCATCATGACAA
>JAITJY010000422.1 GCA_031278675.1 Bifidobacteriaceae bacterium | reverse complement strand
AAAATCATTGTGGTCGCATGCGGCACCGCCGCCTACGCCGGACACGTCGCCAAATACGCAATTGAACACTGGTGCCGCATCCCCGTCGAAGTCGAATTGGCCCACGAATTCCGCTACCGCGACCCCATTGTCACAGAAAAAACCCTGGTGGTAGCCATTTCCCAATCCGGTGAAACCATGGACACGATCCAAGCGATCCGTCACGCCCGCGAACAAGGTGCCAAGGTGATCGCGGTGGTCAACACGATGGGTTCGACTATTGCCCGGGAATCCGATGCCGCGCTTTACACCCACGCCGGCCCAGAGGTGGCCGTCGCCTCCACCAAAGCATTCTTGGCGCAGATCACCGCAACCTACCTGCTGGGGCTCTACCTGGCACAACTGCGCGGCACCATGTTCGCCGACGAGGTCCGCACCGTGTTGGGTGAACTTGACCAGATGCCCGCTAAAGTGCAGGCCGTCTTAGACAACGAAGATGAGATCCGCGACCTGGCGACCCACATGAAAGATGTGCAGTCCGTCTTGTTTTTAGGGCGCCATGTTGGCTTCCCTGTCGCTATGGAAGGCGCGCTCAAACTCAAAGAGTTGGCGTATATCCACGCCGAGGGGTTCGCCGCCGGCGAATTGAAGCACGGGCCCATCGCGTTGATCGAACCGGGCCAGCCGGTGTTCGTGGTGGTGCCCTCCCCGCGCGGGCGCGGTGTGTTGCATGACAAGGTGCTCTCCAACATCCAAGAGATCAGGGCGCGCGGCGCTATCACCCTGGTGGTAGCCGAAGAAGGTGACCAGGCAGTAGCAGAGTATGCCGAACGTGTGTTCTGGGTACCCCGCGCCCCAACGCTACTCGCCCCCCTAGTCGCCGTGGTGCCGCTCCAAATCTTCGCGTGCGCCCTGGCCACCGCCAAAGGCCTAGACGTTGACCAGCCGCGCAACCTAGCCAAATCCGTTACCGTGGAATAAGAGGCGGCCCCATCTGGGAACAGGTTTGGGCTGCGCGCCAACAAGAAAGGAGCCAACCATGAGCTTTACCGATGCGGAAGCGACCGCTTGGGTCAACGGGGAGTTGATCAGGGCCGGCGCGGCGAGCCTGCCGTTGCTGGACCACGGGATCACCGTGGGCGATGCCGTCTTCGAAGCCATCAAGCTAGTCCACGGCGAGCCGTTCGCCCTGACCAGGCATATCAGGCGGATGGAGCGTTCCGCGCGGGGCCTTGGGTTGACCTTCCCGGGCGAGGCCACCATCCGCCGCGCCGTCACCGAGATCACCACCGCGAACCGGGCGCGGTTGACCAGCCCCGCAGACGTGCTCCGCATCACCCTGACGGCCGGGATAGGGCAGATTGGGTCAGGGCGCTTGCCCGATGCCGTCCCCCACCTCTTCGCCCTCGTCACCAACCACGCCCCCGAGCCAGCATCCACTAGCGTCATCACGGTCCCGTTTACGCGGAATCCGACCGGGGGCCTGGCCGGGTTGAAGACCACTTCATATGCTGAAAATGCCTTGGCTCTAGCGCTGGCCAAGGAGCGGGGCGCCAGCGAGGCCCTGTTCCCGAATGCGGCCGGGCGCCTGACCGAAGGCACCGGGTCGAATGTGTTCCTGGTGTTGGATGGCCGCTTGATCACGCCGCCGCTGAGCGATGGTGCGCTGGGCGGGGTCACCCGTGATCTGCTGCTCGAATGGACCGATGCGGTTGAAGAATCAGTCCCCTTGGAGGCGCTGTGGGAGGCGGATGAAGTGTTCATCACGTCGACTGTGCGCAACGCCCAGGGCGTGACGGCGGTCGACGGCCAGAGCGTCGGCGGGGGTCGGCTTGGCCCACTGACTCAGGCCGCTGCTGAGGCGTTCGCAGCGGGTCAGGCCCGCTCCCTGGACCCCTGAGGGCGGGGGCGGCGGCGCGGCCGCAACGGTGGGCGCACGCCAACCCGGCATTTCGGGTTTAACCATCCGTCAGGAGGGCCGCCGGCGGCCCAAGAACGCGTAGGCTGAGAGACGATGATTTCTAGCTACCCAGCAGCCCAGGTCGATTCAGCGGAGAAGACGGTCATGGCTGATCTGGCCCCAGGGGAATTGATGGCACGAGCGGCGCGGGCCGCCGCCAACGTAGTGGCGCGCCAACTTCGGCTGCGGCGCGGCAATGCGTCCGGCGGATCGGTCACGTTGCTGGTAGGAACGGGTAACAACGGCGGAGACGCACTGTTCGCGGGGGCGCGCCTAGCGGCGCGGGGCGTCGCTGTGACGGCGGTGGCCACCGGCAACCGGGTCCATGCCACCGGCCGGCAAGCGCTGGAACAGGCCGGGGGCCGCCTGGTCACCATCTCTGAGGGCGGTCCGGGAGTTTTCACCCCGATCGAGGTCGTTACGCAACAAGCCGCCCGGTGTGACGTGATTGTGGACGGGCTACTCGGCATCGGCTCACGGGGGCCGTTGTCGGGGCACGCGGCTGGCCTGGTCACCACGCTGATCGTGGAAGCTTCGCTGGCGGCGCCGCTGCGTTACCGGCGGGCGGACCGTCCGGTGGTGGTGGCGGTTGACGTGCCGAGCGGGATAGGCGTGGACGATGGCGCCGTGGGCGGCCAGGTCCTTCCCGCCGACGTGACGGTCACCTTTGGCGCCTACAAACCCGGGGCGCTGCTGCCGCCCGCGTCGGGGCTGTTTGGGCACATCGAACTGATTGACCTGGGGCTCGGACCCACACTGCGGGAGGGCGGGCAACCGACGGCGCAACGGCTGGAGGTGGCCGACGGGCTGGAGTTGTGGCCGGTGCCGCGCCGCGCGGATCACAAATATTCGCGGGGTGTACTGGGCGTGGTCGCCGGCTCCGAAACCTATCCTGGTGCGGCGGTGCTGACCACTTCGGCGGCGGTGGCGGCCGGG
>JAITJY010000378.1 GCA_031278675.1 Bifidobacteriaceae bacterium | reverse complement strand
CTGCTGGTAGACACTTTCGACATTGAGCAAGCTGTCCGGTTGGCCGTCGAATTGGCTGGGCCGGAACTCAGTGCTGTCCGGTTGGATTCAGGCGATCTGCCCCAACTAGCTCGCGCGGTCCGCCGCCAATTGGACGCTTTGGGGGCCACCCGAACGCGCATCACAGTGACCTCTGACCTGGACGAATACGCCATAGCCGCCCTGGCGGCCGCCCCGGTCGACTCCTATGGCGTGGGCACGCGCCTGGTCACCGGTTCGGGTGCACCAACGGCCCAGATGATCTACAAGTTGGTGGCTCGCGAGGGTGTGGGCGGCGCGCTTGAGCCGGTCGGGAAGCGTTCGCCGGGTGGGAAGGGCACGGTTGGCGGCGCGAAGTGGGCCGGCCGGCGTATTGATGATGCCTGCGTCGCCGAGGAAGAGGTGGTTTTGGCCGGTCCCGGAGTCCACCCGACGGCGCCGGAGGCGTACGGGTTGCGTCCCCTGCAGGTCACCTACGTGGACCACGGTGTGTACGATGCCGCCCGGTTCGGCCAGCCCTGCCTGCCCGCCGCCCGCGCGCGCCACGAAGCCAGCCGCAGTGAGCTGCCTCCTCCAGGTCTGCGTCTATCCGAAGGCGAACCCGCCATTCCGACGGTGTTGTCCCATGTCAGGGACGCCGCCGGCGCCTAGCCCTGATCCGCCGTCCTGCGGCCGCCGGGGCGCCGGTACCGCGCGGGTGGACGCCGACCGCCGGGGCGGCGGCGCCGCGCGGGTGCGGCCCGGCGCCGCCGCGACGTAGACTGGATGGCGTGACGTCGAGCCCCTTTGAAGCACCTAACGCGCCCGTGGCGCCATCGCGCGATCCGGGCGGCACCGGCACTGGCACCGAGACTCTGACTCGTTCCGAGACGCGCACCAGCGAAGGCGATCACGAGCGGTTCGCCCACTACGTGCGCAAAGACAAGGTACTTGCCTCCGCCGTCAGCGGCAAGCCCGTTGTGGCCCTGTGCGGCAAGGTCTGGGTGCCCAGCCGCGACCCGTCCAATTTTCCAGTCTGCCCCGCCTGCAAAGCAATCTACGAACAGATCATCGCGGAACCCTAGGACCGTGTTGACGCAGGGGAGAGCGAAGCTCTCACCAGCGGAAACGCGGTAGACAAGCGCAGGTTTGGCCTAGCAATCCGGTTTATTCACCGGGTTGCTAAGCCCGTCTTAGCCTGGATCCGCCGATGATCGCCGTAGGGAAGCACCAGACGGGTGCGATGGGCGTTCCTGGCCGGGGCGATGGCAGGCTTGCGGCCTGCTGACCTGGTCAGGGGCGTCCAGCGGGCCTAGCTGGCGAGCGGCGCAGTAGGCGCGGAGGTGGATCGAGGCTTAGGTCAGGCGGGCCAGGATCAGTTCACGGACGCGAGCGGCGTCGGCTTGGCCACGGGTGGCCTTCATGACTGCGCCGACCAGCGCGCCGGCGGCAGCCACCTTGCCGGAACGGATCTTTGCCGCGACATCCGGTTGGGCAGCCACAGCGGCGTCGATCGCGGCGATCAGGGCGGCGTCATCGGACACCACGGCCAAACCCCGGGCCTCTACCACCGACGATGGCGTTCCCTCCCCCGCCAGCACGCCGTCCAACACCTGGCGCGCCAGTTTGTCAGTGATCCGCCCCGCCCCGATCAGTCCCTCCAACTCCGCGACATCTGCGGGACTGACCGGCAGTTCCGCGAGGTCCACCGCCCGCTCGTTGGCGGCCCGCGCGAGTTCACCCATCCACCACTTGCGGGCGCCCGCCGGTGTTGCCCCAGCCGCGACCGTGGCGCTGATCAGGTCTAACGCGCCGGCGTTGACGGCATCGCGCATCTCTAGGTCCGTTAGGCCCCACTCTGTCTTGAGGCGCTTGCGGCGCTCGGCGGGCGGCTCGGGGAGCGTGGCACGCAACTCCTCGACCCAGGCGCGTGACGGCTCAATCGGCAGCAGATCCGGCTCCGGGAAGTAGCGGTAGTCCTCGGCCTGCTCTTTGGAGCGGCCCGGCGAGGTCGACTCGCTGTCCTCGTGCCAGTGGCGGGTCTCTTGGGCCACCTGGCCACCCCCCGCGAGCAGTGCCGCCTGGCGGCGGATCTCGTAACGCACCGCCTTGACGATGGCGCGCAGCGAGTTGACGTTCTTCGTTTCCGACCGTTTCCCGAACGGCACAGCCGCCTGCGCGGCGCTGGGCGGTCCGATGCGCGGACCGAGGGTTCCTGCCGCGCCCGCCGCGCTGGCGGCGCTGGCCACGCGGGGACGCAAGGACAGGTTCACGTCCGCACGCAGCGAACCTTGGTCCATGCGGGCATCCGAAATCCCCAACGCGATCACCAATTCGCGGACCGCCGCAACATAAGCACCGGCGACCTCCGGGGCACGGTCCCCGGTGCCCTCAATTGGCTTGGTGACAATCTCAATCAGCGGCATCCCGCCCCGGTTGTAATCCACCAGGGAATAGTCGGCACCCTGGATGCGCCCAGACGAACCCCCGATGTGGGTGTTCTTGGCCGCATCTTCTTCCATATGCGCGCGCTCGATCAGAATGCGGACAGTTGTCCCATCGGCTAATTCCACATCCAAGAACCCATCATGGTCGATCGGGTCCTCATATTGGGAAATCTGATAATCCTTCGACACATCCGGGTAGAAATAATTCTTCCGGGCAAAAGTGCAGCGCTCAGCGATGCGGCAATTCAGGGCCAACCCCAACCGGATAGCGGATTCAACCGCTTTATGGTTCACGGCCGGCATAGCTCCGGGCAAACCCAAACAGACCGGGCAAACCTGCGAGTTGGGCGGAGCCCCGAAGGTGGTCGCACATGAACAAAACATTTTGGTTGCGGTGTTCAGTTCAATGTGTACCTCAATACCCATAACCGGGTCGAATTGCGTCATCGCCGCACTGTAATCCATCAGTTCAGTTGTGCTGCTCACAGCACACCTCCTTCGCTGATTGGGCCGCCGCCCGTTCCGGGCGCGGCCCCGGCCGCGCCACCCTGCCCCAAGATCCCCGGCGCCTGATCCAGCAAAGGACCACCCCATTTTGCTTCCAAGGCGGCCTCAAGTGCGCCCGCCACCTGGTATAAGAACGCATCGGCGCGGGCCGGCGCCAGGATCTGTACACCGGTCGGCAACCCGTCTTCAGCCAGCCCGCCGGGCACCGAGATGCCCGGGATGCCAGCCAAGTTCACGGGGATGGTAGCCACGTCCTGGAGATACATCGCCAGCGGATCGTCGAGTTTTTCACCCAGTTTGAACGCCGTGGTCGGAGATGTGGGGCTGACCAGCACATCCACGTCTTCCCAGGCGTTCTCGAAGTCTTGCTGGATCAACGTGCGGACCTTTTGGGCATTGCCGTAATACGCATCGTAATACCCGGCCGACAAGGCATATGTGCCCAGAATAATCCGGCGTTTTACCTCGTCACCAAAACCTGCTTCCCGGGTTGCTCCCATCACCGTTTCTACGGTGATAGGCCCCGTGGCGGGTTCAACCCGGATGCCGTAGCGCATCGCATCGAAACGGGCCAAGTTGGAAGACGCCTCTGACGGCATAATTAGGTAATATGCGGGCAGTGCAAATTTGAACGAAGGACAGGACACCGGAATCACGCTGGCACCCAATCCTTCCAAAATGGTCAGAGCCTCCGAGAACCGGTCCAGCACGCCTGGTTGGTAACCGCGCCCGCCCAATTCCGCAACCACCCCGATCCGTAAGCCCTTGATGTCTCCGGCCAGCCCCTGGCGGGCCGCCGCCGCCACGGGCGGCACCGGCGAATTCAACGATGTCTGGTCCTTCGGGTCATGCCCCCCGATCACAGCGTGGAGCAGCGCCGCATCCAGCACGCGGCGGGCGACGGGCCCAACCTGATCCAACGATGACGCCATCGCCACCAGCCCAAACCGGCTCACCCCCCCATAGGTCGGCTTGGCCCCGACCGTCCCGGTCAGCGCCGCCGGCTGACGAATCGACCCTCCCGTGTCTGAGCCCAGCGCCAAAGGCGCCTCAAACGCGCCCACCGCAGCGGCTGAGCCGCCGCCAGACCCACCTGGTACCCGGGCCAGGTCCCACGGATTGCGGGTCGGGCCGTAGGCCGAATGCTCCGTCGAAGACCCCATCGCAAACTCGTCCATGTTGGTCTTACCCAGCACCGGCAGGCGGGCTTGGCGCACCTTCTTGACCACCGTCGCGTCATACGCCGGGATCCAGTTCTCCAAGATCTTCGACCCGCATGTGGTCCGCAGTCCCTTGGTAGCCAGCACATCTTTCACCGCTATCGGCACCCCCGCCAACTCGGGGAGGTCCTCCCCGGCGGCGCGAGCGGCATCGGCGGCGCGTGCTTCCGCCAACGCCACCTCGGGGAGCGTTTGCAGGAAGGCGTGGACTGCGCAGTCCACCTCGGCGATCCGGTCCAGGTGCGCCTGGGTCAATTCGACCGACGAAATCTGTCGGCTGGCCAGCAAGGCTGCCATCTCTGCGGCGCTCGCCGTCAGCAACTCGTCCATCCCGTTCACGGCTCCTCCCCCAGGATTTGTGGCACCTTGAACTGGCCTGCTTCGCGTTCCGGCGCGGATTGGAGCGCCTCGTCGACGCTCAGCGACGGTTCAACTACGTCCGGCCGGAACACGTTGACCAGGGGAATCGGGTGTGAGGTCGCGGGCACGTCGCCGCCGGCTGCTTCGCTGACCGTGCGGACCGCTTCGACTATCACGTCGAGTTGTGCGGCCAACCGGTCCAGTTCAGTATCCGTCAAAGCGATGCGGGCAAGCTCCGCGACGCGCGCCACCTCCTGGCGAGAGATTGCAGACATACGAGTCAGTCTAGGCTGCTGGGGCCGCCTAGCCAGCACCGACCTGCGCGAACAGGTCATTTTTGGGTCAACTGAGGGAGGCGCGTAGGCGCGCGTCCTTGGCGATCACCTCGGCGGCTTGCGCCGCCCGGAAGTCTTCCAGCGCGCCGAGGATGGCCTTCGCCTCGGGCCCCTCACCGCTCGCAATGATCCGCGCCGCCAGCAGCCCGGCGTTCTTCGCGCCGCCGATCGCGACCGTCGCGACGGGCACGCCGGCCGGCATTTGTGCGATTGACAACAGGGAATCGAGTCCGTCCAGCACCTTTAGCGCCACGGGCACACCGATCACGGGCAATTCGGTCACTGCCGCGAACATGCCGGGCAGGGCCGCCGCCCCACCCGCTCCCGCGATGATCACTCTTAGGCCTCGCGCCGCCGCCTCGCGGCCGTAAGCGATGGTTTGATCCGGCAGCCGGTGCGCCGAGATCACGCTGACCTCGTAGCCCACGCCCAGCCCCGCCAGTACTTCGGCCGCTGCCTTCATGGTGGGCCAGTCCGAATCCGAACCCATAACAATGCCAACGCGCACACGCTTAGTCACGTGGACTTAGCTTAGTCTTGATCGGCCGGTCATCGCCGTAGCGAGCGGCACCGCACGGGTGCGATGGGCGTGCCTAGCTGACGAGCGGCACCGCGCGGATGCGATGGGCGTGCCTAGCTAGCGAGCGGCACCGCGCGGGGTGGATCAAGGTTGAGCGCTCAGGCAACTCCAAGCCAGCCCACTATAGTTTTGCTGCGTGACTCGGACCCCGCCGCCCTGGCCCGCGCCGCGCGCCCCCGGTAGTGACGCTTGTGGCCCGCGCCCTCCGCACCCGCCCGGTGTCCGGGCGCCGCAGTTGATTGCCCGCTTGCGCCGCCTTTTCCTGGAGGCGACCAAGTTCGGGACGGTGGGTGCGCTCGCGTTCATCGTGGACAACGGCGGGTATTTCCTGCTGGTCAACGGGCCGGGCCGGCTGCTCGCCCCCTATCCGGTGCGCGCTTCGGTCCTAGCGAGCGCCATCGCCGTGGTCTTTTCTTACGTCGGCAACCGCTATTGGACGTTCGCCCAGCACCGCTCGCGGCCCGGCCAGGCGCAAGGCGCCGCGTCCGCCTCCCCGCCGGCCGATGCCGTCCCCCCAGCACCCCAAACCACCTCCCCCGCCGATGCCGCCTCCCCACCGACCGATGCCGTCGCCCCGGCCCC
>JAITJY010000370.1 GCA_031278675.1 Bifidobacteriaceae bacterium | reverse complement strand
CAGTCCCGGCAGTCCCGGCAGTCCCGGCAGTCCCGGCAGGCCTGGCCGGCCCAGCAGTCCTGGCGGGCTCAATGGTCCTAGTGGCTGCAGCGTTCCCGTGCCTTCCAGCGGTCCCAGCGGTCCCAGTGGTCGCAGCGGTCCCAGTGGTCGCAGCAGGTGCAGCGGTCCCGCTGGCGCCTGCCACGCTTTCGGTGTTGGGGCTGGTCGCGGGACGATGCGCGGCATCGTCTGCCGGTGCGGGCGCGCGCGATGGATTGCGGTCACTCATGACGCCACCTCCTTACGCCGCGGCCGTTGCCTTCGGTCCACGCTGGCTGCGGCCAACTTGGCGCGGTGCACAGCCTCCGGGTCAGGTAGCCGGAAAATGGCTCTGATCAGCGGCGGAGCAGCAATGAACAGCACAATCACGGACTGGAGAACCAGCACCACATCAACCGAGTTGGTCACCACCTGCATGGCGTAGGACCCGGCCTTCAACCCGCCGAACAGTAGCCCCGCGAGGACGGTGCCCAGCGCCCGGGAACGGCCGAGCAGTGCCACCGTGATCGCGTCGAAACCGAACGAACCGGCGATATTCGCCGTGAGGAACCGCTCTGTGCCCTGGATTTGCGCCGAGCCGGCCAGCCCAGCCAGTCCGCCGGCAATCATCATGGCCCACACATAGCAGCGATCCGTGTTGATGCCCGCAGTCTTGGCCGCTGCCGGGTTGAGACCCAGCGCTCTAAAGCGCAAGCCAAGAGTCGACCGCTCCATCAACCACCACACCCCCACAGCGGCGACCAGCGCCAGCAAGAAGCCCAAGTGCGTGTTGAACTGCGAACCCAAAATCAGGGGGAATTGTGCGTTTTGGTCGATCAATGGGGATTGCGGGTTGTTGCTGCCCGGCCGCTGGAAGGCGTCGAGGGTCAACAGATAGGACACGCCGTAGACGGCGATCCAGTTCAACATGATTGTGACAATGACCTCGTTGGCACCGGTGCGGGCCTTGAGGATGCCCGGGATAAAGCCCCACAATGCCCCGCCGGCCAGCGCGCCGAACGCTACCACCAGGAGGTGGATGCCCGGCGGCAAGTGCAAGGCGAAGCCGAGCCAGGCCGCAAAAATCGAGCCGAGAATGATTTGTCCCTGGGCGCCAATGTTGAACAGGCCCGCTCTGAACCCGATCGCGAGGCCCAGACCAGCGAAAATCAGCGGCGCCGAGGCGGTCAATGTGTTCGTCAGCGGCTTGATCGCCCTGGTGAAGTTGTTCGCCTCGAAGTTGAACACTGCGCCCTGGAACAGCGCCACATACGCCCGCGAAACCACATCCCACACGGCGACAAAGAAGTCGCCGGGGCGCGCCAACAAATAGCCCGCCGTGCGCTGGACGTCTGGGTTGGACGCGGCAATCAAGATTGCCCCAATCAGCAACGCGAGCACCACTGCCAGAACCGACAACAACCACGAGCCGGCCAGAATCTCCTTCAGCGCCAGGGTGAAGCGTCCCGGCGGTATCTCCGCCGGGTCCACCTGCGCCACTGTGCTGAGTTCGCCTTGCTCTTGCGCTCCGCTGGACGGTTCCTGAAGAGCCAGGTCCTCGGCGCCCGGACTAATCCCTGAGGCGCCGGTCCCTGAGGCGCCGGCCGGAGGATCAGCGCAGTTGCTAGGCGGAGTGTTAGCCGGGGTGTTAGCCGGGGTGTCACCCGGAATGCCGGAGTTGGTCATGCCGCACCGCCTTCCACTGTCGGCGCCGCTGAGGCGGGCGGGTGAGCGCTGTCCGCTGCCTGGTCCGGGGCTGCTCCCTGCCCCGCCTGGGCGGCCTCAAGGGGCACGCCGGCCATCATCAAGCCAAGCACCTCACGCGGCGTGTCGCCGGGAACCACCCCCAGAATCCGGCCGCGGTACATCACCGCGATGCGGTCAGCCAGTGCGGCGATCTCATCGAGTTCGGTCGAGGCGACAATCACAGGAATGCCCTTGTTCCGCTCTTCCAAGATTTCAGCGTGAACAGTTTCGATTGAGCCCACATCCAGGCCGCGTGTCGGATTAGCGGCTATCAAGAGCCGCAACTCGCGGCTCAGTTCCCGCGCCAGAATAACCTTTTGCGCATTGCCACCGGACAGGGTAGAAATCGGGTCCAGGGCAGACCCGGCGCGCACGTCGAACGCCTTGATCTGGGTGGTGGCATTCTGGTTGATCGCCTTGACGTCAAGAGCCCCAAAATGGCCAAACGGCGGCCTGTCAAACTGGTCCAGCACCAAGTTCTCGGCGATCGACAAGGCACTAATCATGCCGTCTCGGCTACGATCCTCCGGGACATATCCCACCCCGGCCCCTAACACCTGGCGTACACTCCGCCCACCCAATTCCTCACCATTTAGCTTACTACTCCCGGCAGTGGGTTTCCGCAAACCAATGAGGGTTTCAACCAGCACTGTTTGGCCGTTGCCTTGAACGCCAGCCAAGGCCAGAATCTCACCGCCACGCACATCCAAGGAAATATCCGTCAACTCGGCGGCCCCACTCGCAGAAACCAAGTTGACGCCTTCTACCCGCAGTGCCACATCACCCAGCTTGGGCGGCTGTTTCCCAGAACCCAGTTCCACCGGGCGGCCAACCATCAGTGAGGCCAATTCCGCTGGTGAATCCGTCGGCCGGCAGTTACCGACAACCCGGCCTAACCGGATCACCGTGATCTTGTCCGCCACGGCCCGCACCTCGCGAAGCTTATGCGTGATAAACACGATCGAGGTCCCGCGATCAGCGAGTTGGCGCATAATCCCGAGCAATTCATCGGTTTCTTGCGGCGTCAACACTGCCGTCGGTTCGTCCAGGATCAGGATCTTCGCCTCGGTCGACAGCGCCTTGATGATCTCGACGCGTTGCTGCACGCCAACAGGCAGATTCTCAACGTAGGCATCCGGGTCGACATCGAACTTGAACTCGCCCGAAATCCGCCGCACCAACGCCTTGGCCGCCTTGACGTCAATCAAATCCGGACCCCGGATGGGCTCATGGCCCAAAACCACGTTCTCGGCCACTGTGAAGACAGGGACCAACATAAAATGTTGGTGAACCATACCGATCCCCGCCGCCATCGCATCCCTCGGTGAGCTGAACTTAACGGGAGACCCGTCGAGGACAATCTGGCCGGCATCGGGCTGGTATAAACCGTAAAGCACGTTCATCAACGTTGATTTACCGGCTCCGTTTTCACCTAACAGAGCATGTATTTCCCCGGGCCCTACGGTAATGCTAATATCACGGTTAGCGTAAAAATCGCCGAACCGCTTCGAAATTCCCTGCAAATCGAGGCGCATTAGCTGCACTCCTTGGATGTCCACTGGTGCATCGGATTTTGTTGCCAGCCACGGCGCCCACACCGCTCAGCGGTCCCTGGCCCAACAAATAAATGTTTGACATGGCACGGCCCGGGCCGGCCAAACACCGCCCGGAGCCGTGACATGTCACTAAACCCGCTTCAGGTCATGGAGCAGACGGCGACTCAATCTTGAGTTCGCCACTGACAATCTGTCCCTTCAGGTTTTCGATCTCGTCTTTAGTTTCCTGGGAAATGCTGGAGTCGAAATCATGGAACGGAGCGATCGTAACACCACCATTCGCCAGTGTGCCGACATAGGCGTCGGAGCTGAACTTACCTTCCATGGCGTCCTTGATGATGTCGGCAACGGCCTCCCCCATCAGTTTCATCACAGAAGTCAACATGACCTCCTTGTATTCGGTGGTCTCATAGCCATCGGCATCCACCCACACAATTGCGACATTGCCGGCATCCTTCGCGGCTGCAGCCGCACCGCCACCCACCGGGCCGGCCACCGGCATGATCACGTCAGCGCCCTGCGCAATGATCGTCTCACTGGTGGTCTTGCCCTTAGCAACATCCTCGAAGTCGCCAGTGAACAGGCCCTCCTGCGTTGCCTTGTTCCAGCCAATGACCTCGACGTTCTTGCCCTTGTCGGTGTTATACCGGGCGACGCCATCAGCGTACCCATCCATAAAGATGGTCACTGTGGGGATGTTCATCCCGCCGAAGGTGCCAACCTTGCCGGTCTTCGAATACGAAGCGGCCGCGTAGCCCGCCAGATAGCCAGCTTCCTGCGTGGCGTAGACAACCGACTTGACGTTGTCCTTCGTGATCGAATTGTCATCCACGATCGCGAAGTTCACGTCTGGGTTCGCTTCGGCCGCAGTTGCCGTGGCCTCCGCCAGGATGAACCCGACAGTGATGATCAGATCGCAGTTCGCGCTGAGTAACGTTTCGATGTTTGGTGCGAAATCGTTGACGTCTTTGGACTCTAGTGCTTGTACCTCGATTCCGAGGTCCTTCTCGGCTGCCAGTAGGCCGTCGTGGGTTGACTGGTTGAACGACCTGTCGTCAAAGCCGCCCTGGTCAGAGACCATGCAGGCCTTGTAGTCGCTCCCGCCGCCCGCTGGCGCGCCCGAGTTGCCGCCAGTGGTGCCCGGGTCGTCCGGGTCGCCACACGCCCCCAACGCTAGAGCCGTCGCGGTCGCGAGCGCCAATACCGAATATATCTTCCTCATTGAAACCCCTTACTCCAGATTCTTCTGGCCGAGCTTAGCCCGGCATCCGACAATCATAGATGTGAGTACTGACACCCAACGACCCGGCAGGCGCCCGTATCCAAATTGTTGCCCCGTTCACGCCGAGTAACGCCCCCTGTACGAATATTTTTCACGTCAGCGCCGGGATGAGCCGCGCCAGCAAGTCGATCCCGTCCGTGGACAGCGCCGATTCCGGGTGGCCTTGCAGCGACGCGAACCGCCGGCCCCGCAGCGCAATCACCTCATCCGTGCCGCGCCGCCGCACCACTTCCAGCCCACCGGGCACCTCGAGTGGCGCCACCGCCGTGAACGTGTTGTAGTAGCCGAGCGTTGTGACCTGCCCAAACAGTTCGTCCGTGAGTTGTTCACCTTGGTGTGGACGGGTCAGCCGCCGCAGCCCCAGCCCCAGCGTATGCGCCAGGATTTGGTGGGACAAACAGACCGCCAGCATCGGTTTCGCCTCCGCCACCCGTTGCACGATGACGTCTCGCAGCCGCACAATCCGCCCCGCGTTGCCGCTCGGGTCGCCTGGGCCAGGACCGGGAATCACCAGGTCTTCAGCGCCCGGCTCGAAGTCCCGCCAGGACACCACCCGCGCGGTGGCGCCCAGGCGCCGGAGTTGATGAGCCAACATTTGCGAGAAATGATCTGCCGCGTCGACAATCACCGCCTCTAGCCCGCTCAGCGGTGCTCCACCGGCCGCTTGCGGGCGCAGCCAGAACGGCGCCAAACGCTCATTGCGGTACAGCAAAGTGGCCTTGACCTTGGGTGACGCAGCGACTTCGGCCGGGGTGCGGGCGGGTCCAGCGGTGGGCGCGGGCGGCGGGACGGCATCGGGCGCGGGCGGCAGGGCGCCTATCGCGGTCAGGACCCCGGCGGCTTTGGTGCGCGTCTCCGCGACCTCGCTGAACGGGTCGGAGTGGCGGACCAAGGTGGCGCCGGCGGGAACTGAAACGGCGCCATCGGGCGAGATGTAAGCCGTGCGGATCATGATCGGGGAATCGAGGTCCCAGGTGCCGGCGGGACCGGGCTCGAACAGCGCCATGACGCCCGCGTAATAGCCGCGGGGGCGGGCCTCGCGGCGGGCAATCACCGCACAGGCGTTCTCCATTGGTGCGCCCGTCACCGTCGGGGCGAACATGGTGCTACGTAGCACGTCGCGCGGATCGGCCTCCGTCAAGCCTTCTAGCAGGTATTCCGTGTGGGTCACCTGGCTCATCGGCTTGAGGTACGGCCCAATCACGCGGCCGCCCGAGGGGCAGATGGCGCTCATCAGTTTGAGCTCCTCGTCGACCACCATGAAAAGTTCATCGACTTCTTTGGAGTCGGTCAGGAATGCGAGCATTCCTTCAACAGTTGGTCCGCTGGCCGGGTGGCGGTACGTCCCGGAGATCGGGTTCATTGTGACCACACCAGCCTTAACGGTCACGTGACGCTCCGGGCTGGCACCCGCCAACGCCACGCCGTCCGTGCACACCGCGTAGGTCCAATACGCCCCTTGTTCAGTGCGGAGCAGCGCCGCCAACCAGCTCACAACCGCGTCGCGCGGGCTCGCCGCCGTGCGGCCTCTAAAAGAACGGTGCAGGACAAAGTTCGCGCCTTCGCCCTGCCCAATCTCCTCCGCAATGACCGTCTTGACTTGTTCCGCATAATCCGCGTCCGCGATGTCGAAGCCGTGCGCCTCGAACGCCGGCGCCTCGGTGGGGAGTTCAGCGAGGAGCCGGTCAAGCGGAATGGTCTGCCGCTGGTCGCTGACCAGGCAGCGGAGCGGGCAGCCGTCATCCACCACCGCGAAGCCCCGCTCCGCGATCTGCCGGAACGGCACCAAGGCCAGCACCGCTTCACCCGTCAGCGGGATGTCAGCTGTCGTGGCCACGTCCTCGATCCGGCCCGTCAGCAGTTCAACGACCGGCGAGTTACCGCGTCTGATCAGCGCAAACGGCTCGCCTTCGGGTGGCAGAAGCCCCATACCGTTCACCTGCGGCGCGTCCCGGGTCATAGTTGGGTCGCCTTCAGCCATTCCACCTGCTCCAACCAGATTCTGGCGGCCACGTCCGACGGCTGGCGCCAATCCCCGCGCGGCGAGAGCGATCCGCCCCGGACCACCTTCGGCCCGTTCGGCAGAGCCGAACGTTTGAATTGCGCAGCGATGAACCGCCGGTAGAACACTTCCATCCAATGGAGCAGGTCAGCCGGGGTGTAACCCCGGCGATCCCCTGGTTTGACCCCGGCTGGCCAGTCTCCCCGCGCCGGGTCCGCCCACGCTTCGCGCAGGCGGAAATAGATCTCCTTGGGGCTGAGGCCAAACCGCAGTGTGTAATACAACATGAAATCATGCAGCGGGTACGGCCCAATGGTCAACTGAGTCGATTGAATAGACCCATCCGCTGCGGGCGGGATCAGTTCTGGACTGATCTCCGTGTCCAGTATTCTGGTCAGTGTATCGCCGACCGCCTTATCGAATTGACCGCTTTGAACAACCCACGCTATGAGGAATTGAATCAGGGTCTTGGGGATGCCCGCATTCGCGTTATAATGCGACATTTGGTCCCCCACGCCGTACGTACACCAGCCCAACGCCAGTTCGGACAGATCACCGGTACCCAGTACTATCCCACCGCGTTGGTTGGCCAACCTGAACAAATAATCAGTGCGGAGCCCGGCTTGGATGTTCTCGAAAGTAATGTCATAAACTGGTTGACCGTGCGCGAACGGGTGAACAATCTTCTCCAGCATCAGATTGGCCGCCGGCCGGATATCAATCTCCTCGAAAGTCACACCGAGGGCCTGGGACAATCTAGTAGCATTCTGTTGTGTGCCGCCCGTGGTGCCGAATCCGGGCATTGTGAATGCCAGAATATCCGTGCGTGGCCGGCCCAAATTGTCCATCGCTTTGGCAGCGACAATCAGCGCGTGCGACGAATCCAGGCCGCCTGACACCCCGATCACAATCTTCGGCTCGCCAATCGCCGCCAACCGCTGCATCAATGCGCTGACCTGGATGTTGTACGCCTCGTAACAGTCCTGGTCCTGACGCGCCGGATCATCCGGCACAAACGGGAACCGCGGTATGGCCCTCACCAGGCCAAACGCGGGGGGACTGGGGGGCGGCGCGGCGGGAACGGGCACCGGGCCAGCGGGCGAGGCAACCGCACCGGGGGACGGATTCGTGGCCGGAGCGGGAGCGGGCACCGGGCCGGCGGGCGAGGCAACCGCACCGGGGAGCGGATTCGTGGCCGGAGCGGGAACGGGCACCGGGCCAGCGGGCGAGGCAACGGGAACGGTGGTGGGGCTGGGGGGCGGCGGGAACGACGCCGTGATCACCTCGAAGCCGGCGGTCCGGGCGTGGTGCGCGACGCGGTTGTCGTCGAAGGTGCCCTGGCGCAGGCGGTCTTGGCGGATCACCGCCAAATCCAGGTCCGTCAGCGTCAGAACCGGTCCGGTGGCGAAGCGCGGCCCCTCGGCCAGGAGTTCGCCGCGCTCGAAGACCAGGGTCTGGCCGTCCCAACTGAGGTCTGTGGAGGATTCGCCGGCGCCGCTCGCGGCATAGACGTAACCGCAGATCAGCTTGGCGCTCTGGGCGCCGGCCAGGCTGGCCCGCTCGCGTGATTTGGCGACGGTGATCGGGCTGGAGGACAGGTTCGCGATCACCTCGGCCCCGGCCAGGGCCGCCTCTGCCCCCGGGCTGAGCGGCACCCACAGGTCCTCGCAGACCTCGACCCCCAGCACAAATCTGGCCGGGCCGGGCAACTCGGTGGCCGGGCCGGGCAACTCGGTGGGCAAGCCAGGCGACTCATTGGGCAAGCCAGGCAGCTCGGTGGACAAGCCAGGCAGCTCGTCGGGCAAGCCGGGCGGCTGGTTGGCCGGGCCGGGGGGCGGCTCGTCCGGACGCTGGGCCGGGGGGAGGGGCTGGGAGGTGGGAGGGACGGCATCGGGCAAGGTGAACTCGAATAGCTGACGGGGCGAGACCGTCACCTGATGGCCACCCACCTGGACCGTGGCCCGCACGCCCAGGCCCGAGGCGAACTGCCGGTGCTCGTAGAACTCCCGGTAATTCGGCAGGTAGGACTTGGGAACCGCGCCCAAGATACGGCCGCCGGCAATCACGATGCCGCAGTTGTAGAGCCGTGCTCCCACTCGGAGGGGGGCGCCGAGCACAACGCCGCAGGGGATGGTACGGCTCGCCGCTGCAAGCTCGGCCAGGGCCACCTCCGCGGCGTTGAGCAGGACATTTTGCATAAAAAGATCGTCTAGCGAATATCCCGTCAGGCTCAGCTACGGGAAGAGGGCCAAGGCGGCGCCGCGGCGGGCGGCCTCAATGGCGAGATCGCGGATTGCTGCAGCGTTTGCGGCCGGCTCCCCCAGGCGAACCGGGAGCGAGCACGCCGCGACCCTCACAAACCCGGCCCCGGTAGCGGTGATGTCCACCCCGCAATTGTTCCAGACGACCCATTGCGGCGGTAGGCGAGCTGGCTCCCAACAGGTTCCGCAAACGGCCCACCACCGGCTCGAAACACGGATCGACAATCCCGCCACCGATCACGGGAAACCTATCCCGTAGCTTTCCCTCATCTTCGCCGCCTCCCCAGCGGCCAAGCCCCGCCCACACCGTACCGGTCAGCGATCTGCGACGCTCGTCGAGGGGCGGGAGTGGGGGCGGGAGTGGGGGCGGGAGTGGGGGCGGGAGTGGCGGCGGCGCTAACCGCCCATACTTATGCTGAGATACGCATTATTCCGACGTTGCACGGCATAATACCGGCAGTCTAACGTCGGAACCGGCGGACGGGCACAGGACCGGCGCTGAGCGGGTCATGTCCGCTCATCGAGTTGCAAAGGAGGAACCATGAGCAAATTGCGCATCGGAATAATCGGCTTAGGATTCATCGGCACCCAAAAGCACCTCAAGGGCTTGGCCCAACACCTCGACAAATGCGAAGTGGTCGGCTTCTGCGACTTCGTGATCGACAAAGCCAAGGCCGCACAAGCAGAGATTGGCAGCCCCGATTCTTATACCACCACCGACTACAAACAAATCTTGGCCGACCCGACCATTGATGTAGTACACGTCTGCACTTGGAACGTCTCGCACGCGGAGATCACCATAGCCGCACTCGAAGCCGGCAAGCACGTGTTGTGCGAGAAGCCGATGGCGGTGACCGGCGCCGAAGCCCGCGCCATGGTCGATGCCGCCCACAAAGCAGGCAAGAAACTATCAGTCGGTTTCCAGTACCGTTTCCGCAAGGAATCACAGTTCCTGCGCAAAGCGGTCGACGAGGGCCGGTTAGGCGAAATCTATGCCGCCAAAGCGCACGCCGTGCGGCGCAAAGGCGTCCCGATCTGGGGCGTGTTCACCGACAAAGAAAAACAAGGTGGCGGGCCGTTGATCGATTTAGGCGGGCACGCCATAGACCTTGCTCTGTGGTATATGGACAACTACGACATTGAATCAGTCACCGGAGTCGTCAACTACAAACTCGGCGACAAGCCCGAGGGCAACATGGGCGGCCCATGGGACCCCGCGACCTATTCGGTCGAAGATTCGGCGTTCGGGTTTGTCACATTCACCAACGGCGCCTCATTGTTTGTCGAGGCCTCCTGGGCGCTCAACGTACAAGAATCCCGCGAGGGCTGCGTCACGTTGTGCGGCACCGAGGGCGGGGCGGACACCGTCCAGATCCCAGGGAGCGCCGACCTCCGGGTCACCCTCAACAACGTGCAAGGTGGCGATCTGGTCAAGACCGCACCCGAACCCGGCACACCGTATTTCGGTTCAGACTCAGGTGCCATGGACGGCTTTTCCTACATGGGTGGGCTGGAGGCTGAGGCGTGGCTGAACGCCATCTTGCACGGGACCGACCCATATGTTAAAGCGGAGCAGGCCTGCGTCGTCACCGAAATCCTCGACGGCATTTACACCTCGGCCCGCACCGGGAAACCGGTCTACTTCAACCAGGGGGTGTGACGTTGCGGCTTTGACTGATCTTGTGGTCGGCAGGGAGCCGATCCAGCGCCGCGGCGAGACGGCGCTAATCCCTCTGCGGGTGCCCTGGTACCGCAGCTTGCCGTTGTCCAGCCTGGAAACACTTGAGGTGTCCGTTGAGGGAAAACCCATCGAAGACGTGCACCTGGAAGTCAACGGCGAATCTTCTTCGCTGGCACAACTGGCCCAACGGTCAACGGAATATTGGTTTGTCCAGGACACCGGATTCGTGCCGGTGCCCGCAGGAGACTTGGGAGAGAGTTTGTGGGGTGGGGCTCCTCGGGGTCCCCGCAAGATCTCGGAGCGAAGTGGAGAGCGTTTGTGGGGTGCGGCTCCGCGGGGTCCCCGCAGAATCTCGGAGCGAAGCGGCCAGAGTTTGTGGGGTGGGGCTAGAAGCGGCCGGACTTGGTAGAGAACGCGTCCCGGGACAGGATCTTTTCGATGCCGAAGGCAGCGGCGCCCACCACCACGGACAACTCCCCCGTCACCGAGTGGGCAATGGTCAGGTTGCGGGTGGCCAGCGGCAGAGCGCGCTGGTAGACCACTGACCGGATACCGGCCAACAGGTCGTCGCTGGACCGGGTGATTGGGCCGCCGAGCGCAATCCGGGCAGGGTTCAGGACATGGACCAGGGTCGCCGCGACCTCCCCCAGCAGAGCGGCTGCCTCGCGGACTACGCGGACGGCTTGGGGGTCGCCATCGTGCACCAGACGTTCTGTCTCGGGCCGGGTCAGTTCCTGGTTCCCCAGCACGTTTCGCAGCTTGACGGTGATGGCTTCGGCGGAGGCGACGGCCTCGATGCAGCCGACGTTGCCGCAGGTGCAAACCTCCTGATGCAGCCCAGGCGCCGGGATATGCCCGATGTCGTAGGCCGCGCCGTCTGCACCACGCGCCGGCTGTTCGCCCGGGGCGCCGACCAGGCCGCCACCAATCCCGGTGCCGACCTTGATGAACAGTAGCGGGCATTGGTCGCCGGGGAGTGACCGGGCCTCGCCGGTGGCCATCAGGTTGACATCGTTGTCGGCGTAGCAGGGGGCGCCGAACTCGTCGGCGACTCGTTCTGTCAGGGGGAACTCGTCCCAGCCTGGCATGATGGGGGGCCGTACCGGCACCCCCCGCTTGGCGTCAACCGGGCCGGGTACCGAGACCACGATGGCGCGGATCGGCAGGCCGTACCGGCCCAGCGGGCCGAGCATTTCCTGGAATTGAGCGAACATTGCGGTCATGGTCGGCTCCGGCCCGTTGGCCAAGGCGAACCGGGTCCGTTTGGAGGCGAGCAGCCGGCGCGATAGGTCCACCACGGCCGTGTGAACGTGGTTGGGCGTCAGGTCAGCGATCAGGACGGTGCCTGCGTCTGGCCTCAGACCCAGCACCTCCGCTGGCCGCCCGCGCCCAACATTGGTGGACATCCCGGTCACGCCGATCAGCCCCATTGACGACAGCCGGTGCACTGCTTGGTCGATCGCGGATCGGGACAGACCCGTCGCCAGGCCCAGACTGGGTTTGGTTGTGGCCTGCGCGGTGGCGATGAGTTGGGCCACCACGCTGAGCACAGCGGCGGTGTCAGACTGGCGCAGCAAGCTCTGCGGCGGGATGGTGAACTCGAGGCGCTTGACCATGGTGATTAACTCTCGCTTTTTGTTGAAACCAGCATTATCTAGGCGTTGCACAGCATAATAGCAGCGTTCTAATGTCTTGTGACGAGCGGCGAAGTCGCCGCACGCAGGAATAAGTGAGGTCCGGAACCTCGCCCCAGGCCGAGCCGCGGTCGCGACCAGCGCAGGGCCCGCCCGCCAGGCCGGAAGAGCAACGGACACGAACTAACCGCTTCAACGGAGGAGGGGAGCGCGTGGCAGGCTTCACCATAGACTTCGGGTTTGGACGCAACGTCATCCGGGGTGCCCGCAATGTGACGGTCAACGGGAAGCCCTTCGGCTTCGAAGTCGAACTCGGCATCAACCACTATCGCGGCACCGAAGTGTCTTGCCTGGACCAACTGTCCTTGGCCATCGACGGCGCACCAATTGCCGCGACTGACATGCTGTTTTGCGTCAACGGCAAACTGGTGCCACTCAACCGGCTCAGTTCCATGTACGAGGAGTACTGGGCGGTGCTGGATACGGCATCATTGCTCGTCTTGAATAGGTCTCTGGCCGAAGGCAGCCACCAAATCGACGTGACCTGCGTAGTGCGGTTCACCAAACTAGGCGATGGCCTGTTCTTCAGTTCCGACAACTCTGGCTCCAAGCGCCTTGAGTTGGAGGCGCCCAGGGAACTGGCGCCATATTTGGGGACGCAACCACGGCGCGAGGTGGAGGGGATTGAGCCCGCCGTATCAATGTATTGTTACACGCTGCCCTTCGTGACCCAGGCGGATTTCGGGGTTGAAGAGATCTTTGCCGAGATCGCGCGGCTCGGCATTAGCCGCGTCGAACTGGTCGGTGCGCAAACGTTCCGCAACTACCCATCGCCCCTGGACAACGAAGTTGCGGAAGTACTCGCCTTAGCAGACAAATATGGTATCGAAATTTACTCCTACGGCGGTTATGTCGAATCCGTTCGGGTCGGCGACCGCGACTATACCCACGAAGAGACAATGGCCGACGTCCTGGTAGATCTGATGACCGCGAAACGTCTCGGCGCTACCGTCATGCGAGAGTTCTTCACTGCGGAAATGGTTCCCGAGTTAGTGCCACTGGCTGAGGCGTTCGAGATCACCGTGGTGTGGGAAATGCACCGTCCAATTACGCCGTCAAGTCCTTCGACGCAGGCGCTGATCCAAGCCTTGCAACAGGCCAACTCGAAATGGGTAGGCATCTGCCCGGATTTCGGTGTCTTCATTGAGCAGCCCGCGCCTGCGGCGTACAACAACTATGTCGCTCAAGGCGCCCGGCCGGACCTGTTGGATTACATCATTGCCAGTCGTCACGCCGGCCTGGACCGTGACGAAGTCACCGCACAGATCAACGCGCAGGGCGGCGGACGGGGCGAGGCTCAAGCGATCGACGACTGGTATGGTTTCATGTCATTCGAACCGGCTGACCTCGACGGATTCAAAGCTATGTTGCCCTACTGCCGCTACTTCCACGGTAAGTTCTATGGCATTGACGAAGCCGGCAACGATCCGATGATTCCCCAGGAAGCGTTGCTGGGAGCCATCGCCGCGACCGGTTTCAACGGCGTGGTACTCACGGAATACGAAGGGTGGCAATTTGGCTTGGACGATGCCGCCGCGCAAGTTCCCCGCCACCTCCAGTTGGAGCGCCGCATCTTGGGGCGCCCCAGCGAATAGCGATCTAAGAAAGGTCCGGTATGTCGACATTCTTCATGAAGTTGGGCTTCACTGATTACGTCATAAGAGATGTTCAGAACCTGTCCATCGGTGGCACGGTTGTCGGGTTCGATGTTGACCTCGGTATCAACTATTACCGCGGTCTACAGGTTTCTGCGATTGAGACGCTACAAGTCGCAGTTGACGGTCAGTTGGTGGACCCAAAAACCATGCTGTTCGGGATCAACGACAAGTTGGTCCCCCTCGACCGCGTCCCGGCCCTCTTCGAGGAGTACTGGGGCATCAAGCAGGTCGCCCATTTGCACGTGTTCAACGGCGGCTTGGCACCGGGTGAGCATCTCATTGATGTCACGCTGCAATTCAGGAACGTCTACATGCGTTTTGGTCCAGGGCTCTATGGCGGTATCGAAGGCAGCGCGTCCAAGACCGTCACGATTGGCGGGGCACGTGAGTTGGCGCCCAGCCGCCCAACCAGGCCACCGCGCAAACCTGAACCGATCAACGGGATCAGCTTCGCTGTGTCCACCTACGGGTTCACTGAACCCTTCGTCAAAGAACCGGGTTACGGTCTGGAACAGATTTTTGCGGAAATCGCCGCTTTGGGCGTCAGCCAGGTTGAACTGGTTGGAGCACAGACCTTCCAGAACTATCCAACGCCATCGAACGCAGAGATTGCCGAAACACTGCGCCTAGCTGACAAGTACGGCATCGAAATCTATTCCTACGGCGGCTATATTGACCTCGGCCGCGTCACCGGGCACGACATGACGGATGAGGAACAGCTTAACGAGATCACGCTCGACATGATTACTGCCAAGAAACTCGGAGCGACCATCTTGCGCGCACCGTTTACTCCGGGAAACGTTGCTCAGATCGCCGCACTGGCCGAGACTTACGGCCTCGTCGTGGGCTGTGAAATCCACGCGCCGGAGAGCCCCACCTCGCCGTTGACGCTGTCGCTCATGGACGCACTGGCCAAGCTGGACTCAAAGCACGTTGGCCTGGTCCCAGACTTCGGTTGCTTCATCGAGCGACCTAACAAGATCGCGATCGAGCGGTTCTTGGGATTGGGGGCGAAGCCCGAACTGCTTGACTACATCATCGCCCACCGTTGGGACGGGCTCAACGAACACGAGATGACCGCAAAGATCGCTGAGATGGGCGGCGGTCAAGCCGAGAAGATGGCGGTCAGCGAGTGGTTCGGTTTCATGAGCTTTGGGCCGGCCGACTTGGAGGGCTTCAAGGCGATGCTGCCTTACTGTGTCTACTTCCACGGGAAGTTCTATCACATCGACGAAGATTGCGTTGAGACCACAATCCCTGTGGAGGCGTTACTCAACCTGATCCTCGATTCAGGGTTCAACGGAACAGTACTGACTGAATATGAAGGGCATGTCTTCTACCGCAATGATGCGGCCGAACAAATTGCTCGTCACTTAGAAATGGAACGCAGGATACTGTCATCCCGGCAGTAACACTCGAAAGGACAACAATGTCAATCAAGAGCCCCCCCCCCCCCCCCGCCCGGGGGGGCGCGAAGAGGGTGGGTGGGGGGGTTGTGGGGGCGGGGG
>JAITJY010000216.1 GCA_031278675.1 Bifidobacteriaceae bacterium | reverse complement strand
TCCCACACCGCCTGCTCGCGGCCTTGTTCTAGGCCTTGGTGTTCGGCGTCGGCTATTTCGTCTTCGTGGATGGCGTTGGCTTTTTCCATGACGTCGATCATTTGGCGTTCCTCCTTGTCCAGGTTGTGGTACTCGATAATGGTAGACACCTCGGCTAGGTAAGGGGGAGCCCCGGCGGGGACCTCGCCGGTGTTGAAGAACTCCCGCCTAGTTGGTTTTTGTTCAGCCGCCCGGGTTTGACCAGGCTGACCCCAGCGCTAGCGCTCGGCCGCCTTGCCTGCTAGCACTGCGGCTCCGACGATTCCCGCTGTGTTGCGGAGCACCGCAGGCACAATCGGCGGGCGCAGTTTGAGCAACGGCAAGAACTTGTCATGCTTGCGGGAAATCCCACCACCCACAACGAACAGATCTGGCCAAAGCAAGCGGTCAATTTCTGTGAAATAGCGTTGGAGCCGGCGCGCACATTTGACGTAGCTCAGCTGTTCACGTTCCCTGGCGGAAGCCGCCGCCCAAGTTTCTGCATCGCGGCCATTGATCACCAAATGTCCCAATTCGGCATTCGGCCAAAGCTGGCCAGCGCTGATCAGAGCTACGCCGATCCCTGTTCCCAGCGTCATCACGGCCACAGTTCCTGGATGACCCTTCGCAGCACCAAAGGCGACTTCGGCGTAACCGGCAGCGTCGGCATCGTTCACTGTGGTGACTGTGCGCCCCGTCCCGTCCGCCACGGCGTCCACCAAGTTGACGCCGACCCACGATTGGTCCAAATTCGCCATCCATTCGATGCGGCCACGCACAATGGGGCTGGGGAACGATAGTCCGATCGGCATGCCGTCCGGCAGCGCGAAATGGTCGATGAGCTGGCCAATCACCTCGACCACGGCCTGCGGTGTGGCTGGCTGAGGCGTGGCGATTTTGAATCTGGGCGCCGTCAGATCACCCGTTTCCAGATCAACCGGTGCGCCTTTGATCCCAGAACCGCCAACGTCGATTCCGAATGCGATTTTGTCTCCCACCTTTGAGCCCCCTTCGGCATGCCTGTGCGCGGTTAAATGTCCCACCCATTTTTTCACACCTCAGAGCTAGGGCTGGCGCTTAGCGGTGGTCTGGTTTGGTGGTAGCGGTGGTCTGGTTCATCGGCTTCGCTGGCTGGTCATCGACGGGGTGGTGTTGGATCAGCGGATGGTTGCCGCTTTCGACTGCCGTGAACGAAAGGCGCTGACCAGCGCATTTCGTTCCGTTCAGACGGTGGGAGTCGGCGCCCTGGTTCGCTTTGCTCAAAGCCCTGGGGTGGGGGATGGGGAAGGTGGCGCGGGCGAGTCTTGATTTCTGGGGATGCCCCGCAGTTAAGTGCATTGAGGCGAAGCGTCAGACAGGTGGTCGAGATCCAGTTGCTCGCTGTCCCAGAGATCGCGGAGTGTGAATTCGTCGGCCGAGGCAAAATGGCACTCGGCATCAAGAATATGCTGGGTCCCGCCGCCAGGATTGCGACACAAACCCAGAAGCGTCTCACCCAAAGCCGCCCAGAGATAATACCGGTGAATCTTGTCCGTCAGACGCTCCCCTTGAAGTGGGCGGCCTTCCTCGTCAGACAACTCTCTGAGCCGGGATTCCAGTTGCGTCAGTGTCTTGCCGACTATCCAGCGCCGCAGGGTTTCAGGGCAGTCAGGCATATCCTCACCGGTGAACTGCGGGAGGACTTCGTCGTTCATGATGAAAGTGATAGCGAGGGAATATGTAGGTCCCGCCCAACCGGAAGAAGATGCGATCCGAATCTGCTGGATTCTGCCGAACGCCCAATGGAGTTCCCTTCGGGGGTGGCCTGCCTGCCGTTTCGCCTTTTCTTGGAAGGGCCGAAGCCACTCCGTTACCTCGTCAGGGAGCGGAACGCGAGAAAACCGGCGCCCTATGCCTTGCCTCAGTTGACGCTGCTCAACCGTCTTGGTCACGCCGCGCACGAATCGCTTGTCCGTCAGCCACTCACGACTCACGGTCGCAATGGTAGACAGGTCAGCGAAAGCGTTGTCGCCTAAGTTCGGCAACGGAACGAATCGGGTTATCTTCCCCTTGGCGGCATTGTCTGCCTCTGCCCGAGACAAGCCTCGCTCAATTCTGCAGACCTGCAAGTACTCGGATCGCGCGGCATCGCAGGTCTGAGTGATAGCGACCACGCCGTGGGTCGTGGGGGTCCCTTGCACAGTGCCGTCAGAGCCGATTGACGGCAACGCAAAGACGTCGGGGAATACCGTTCCTTGACTCCAGTCGAACGCCTGATCCTCCACTCCCAAGGTTAGGCCTCCGCCGTTCCGTCACCGGCGACTAGGTCTAGCGACTCAACCGCCTGGAACGCAGGTGCGTTCATGGGGTCACGAAGGGTGCGGCGCTTTGCAGCAAATGCCTCGAATGGGCTCGTTCGACCGCTCACCTGCGCCAAGAGCGCCGCACGGCAGTCGTCAGGGGTTTGTGCTGCGATTCCTGCGACCATGCTTACAGCTTGGGCCAGCGCTTCGGCGTTGTGGGCATTCATTCTTGACCCATTTGCCCACAAGTGAACAGTGCGGCGAGACACGCCAAACAGTCTGCCGAGTTGATCCCAAGTCAGGCCGGAATTCTTGTGAAGCCACCGAACGTTCTCAGCATCGGAGGAAGCTGCCAGCCCATCCGGCGTGTCGTCCAAGAAGGCCAGTGGCCGGAAGTCAACATGCCCGAACCCGACCCCGGATAACACTCCGCTTCCAGCTGTGATGCGGAACTCTTCCCGTGTCACGACCGCGCCATTCGACGTACCCAAAGCCACGGAGGAAGCGAGCATGCCCGAGGCCAGGAACGTAGTAACCGGATAGTAAGAGGAGTCCGTCTGGGTTACTGTGCTCATTTGAACCGCTCCCTAAAGTCCTCAGTAATCAACTCGCGGAAGTGCCTCCTTGCTCGATCTGCTTGATCTTTCGCCAAGGCGCGAACGTTTCTTGGGTGAAGCCCAGCCGGAGCCAATTCGATGTACGCGTCGAGATCAAGCACCCAACTCTTCGTCTCCACTGCCGGCAATGCCGGATCAATGGAAGAGTTTGGCCTCAGCAGAGCAGTGCGAACAAGGAGAAATCCATCGCCGTCGCTATAGACCGACTCGTTGGCGCTGTGTACGAGACCTTGAGCCTCACCTTGGGCAATAGCTCCTAAAATGTCCGGCCGGAAGTACGAAGTCAGTGCGGCTAGGTCGCTCGCGTCAGTGATCCGGTTGGTGTAGCGGTAGCCAAGTCGGCTGAGGCCCGGGATCGGGGCTGCCTCAAGCAGAGCATCGAAGACTTGTGCGACGCGATCGATGAAGTCCTCGTGACCGCTGTACTTCACCGTGTCGAGCGCCATAAACGTTGAACCCAGGGTGACAGTCCAACTCCTGTCTCCAGATATCAGCTTGTAGAGTGTGTCGCCCGGCTGGTGTGTGACACCTTGAGGTGTGATCATCAATTGAGCTTCCTGCTGAGTCTCACAGAAGGGGTAGTCAGAGCCGATTACGTCGCCCAGCTTGCTTGCTACGTCATCGGCCTTGAACCAGGTCAATTTGGGCCATCGAAGCTGACACAGCACCCTCGCTAGCGGACTGTTCGACAGGTGTAGCTCCTCGATTGGGTCTGCCATACTTCGCATTCTACTTCACATATCAAGTCTCTAATTTCGCAGTGGCCTGGCGCGTGGCTCGGGGTGATGCTAGTCGGCATCCAGTGACTCAAGCCTCGATCCACCGATCCTCGCCTACTGCGCCGCTCGCCAGCTAGGCACGTTGGACGCCCCTGACCAGCCGGGCAGGCCACAGGACTGCCATCGCCGGCCAGGAACGCCCATCGCACCCGTCTGGTGCCTCCCTGCGGCGATCATCGGTAGATCCAGGCTAAGCCTTGTTCTTGGCACCAGAGCTGTCCGCCGGCGCCGGCGCTTCCGGGCCATCGAGGCGGAGCCTGCGCGCGCGGGCGATTAGCCTGGTGCGGTGATCATTCCCGTGACGGATGCTGCGGACCCGCGCCTAGCGGATTATTTCAAGCTGACCGATGTCGCGCTGCGGCGCCGCATTGAGGTCCCGCGGGGGCTGTTCATGGCGGAGTCCGCTGAGGTGATCACACGGGCTCTGGACGCGGGTTTAGCGCCATATTCGCTGCTCATGGCGCCGCGCTGGGTGGATGCTAGCAGCCAGTTGATTAGCCGGTTGGACCCTGCGGTGCCGGTTTATGTGGGCGAGGAGGCGTTGCTCCGCTCGGTCACCGGCTTCCACATCCACCGGGGCGCGATCGCGGCGATGCGGCGCCCCGAGCCCCGCGAGTTGACGGCCCTGACCAGGGACGCCAGGCGCCTCGCCGTGATCGAGGACGTGGTGGATCACACCAATCTGGGCGCGATCTTCCGGTCTGCGGCGGGCCTCAGCGTGGATGCGGTGGCGCTCACCCCCCGCTGCGCTGATCCGCTCTACCGGCGGTCGGTGCGCGTCTCAATGGGTACGGTGTTTCAGGTTCCATGGGCCCGGATAGTGCCTTGGCCAGGTGCTTTAGCGGGACTCAAAGAGGCCGGTTGGCACGTTGCAGCGCTCGCCCCCTTGCCCGATGCCGTCTGCCTCGACCGCTTCACCGCCCACCTTCCAGCGCGGCTGGTTATGTTGCTCGGAACCGAGGGCGATGGGCTCAGCGCTCACTCGTTGGAGTTGGCCGACACAGTGGTCCAGATCCCAATGTCACACGGGGTCGATTCACTCAACGTTGCGGCGGCCGCCGCAGTAGCATTCTGGGCCACCCGCCAAGCCGACTAGCGGGCCGCCCTCCGGGCGGCCGCAGGGGCGTGAATCGAGGAGGCGCAGGGAGATCGGAAGAGCGTCGGGGAGGGAAAGAGGGGAGG
>JAITJY010000227.1 GCA_031278675.1 Bifidobacteriaceae bacterium | reverse complement strand
TCCCAGGCCCAAGCCGCCGGGACCGGCCGCAGTTCCGGCGCGCTGCGCCGCCAGAGCAGCCTGCTCGGCAAAGACCGCCTCGACCGAGGCGGCAGCCTCAGCGTAGAACGCCTCCGTGTCGCGGTACGCGGCCAAGGCCACCTGGCCGTACTCACTGACCAGTTGACCCAGCCGACCAGTCAACCGGGCCGAGGCGAACGGCGTCCCGGCCAGCAGCGGGTCACCGCGCCCCAGGTCGCCGGGCCGCCGCCAGGCCGCATAAGCCCAGGTCGATCCTGCACCAGCGATCATCACACCGACCACCACGCCCGCAGCCACCAGACGATGCCGAACCGCGTAGTACCGCACCTGGTTGCGCCTCGCGCGGCCCAAGGCCAAGCTCAATACCGCCAACGCCGTCACACCGGCCGCCCAGAAGATCCCCGTCCGGATGGCCGCATTCGCCGCCAACCGCAGCGCCGCATGGCGCACAGTGGTCTCGATCCCAAGGTAGGCCTGACCGTAGCGTTCCAACTCGCGCGCGAACTGCGCCGGGTCGAAGTTGGTCAGGTCCACCAGCGGCACGGCGGTCGAATCGGCCGGGATGGCCCCGACCGACACCCGCGCCCCGAAATACCCCAACGGTCCCGGCAACCCGGTCGCCATCTCGGCTGTGCCGAATGGCCCCAAATCCACCTCAAGCAGCGAGGACAGCCTCACTTCGTAGACCGCCTCATGCGGCCCGAACGGATGGCTGACGCGCGCCGTCACCACGCCCGCGAACGCGGCCGGCACCGCCACCGCCACGCCCACAACCAGCCACACCAGCCAGCGCCGGACCCCCTGCGGCGCCCCCTCCCCCGCAGCGCCTGCCCCACCACCCGGCCCGCAGCCACCCCTCGACGCCCGGCCGCCATCCGCATCCCGGCCCGGCTCGCCACCGCCACCCGGCCCGCAGCCACCCCTCGACGCCCGGCCTCCTTCCGGCTCACGACCCGGCCCCCGGCCGCCATCCGCCTCCCGGCCCGGCTCCCCGCCGACCTCCGGCTCAAGACCCGGCTCACGACCCGGCCTACCGCCGCCCAGGACGGCACGGCGGATCAGACCACGGCGCTTCATACTGTCCACTTTCCAAGCCTGACGGTAGCGACGTCAAACCGGTCCGCTAATCGTGCCAAATCGACGCGCTCGCCCGGCGCCGCCAAGCCCAGCGATTGCCCGATGCCGCCCAACACGCCCCCAGCCCCGCCGTACCGCTCGAACAGGGCGGCGCCGGCTAGCGCACCGTCCCGCTTCGACAGACGCTGACCCTGACGGTTGTAAACCAGCGGCACGTGGAAGTATTCGACTGCTCCCAAACCGAGCAGGTGCGCCAGGTATGACTGCCGCCCCGCCGAGGCGAGCAGATCGTCGCCGCGGGTGACTTGGGTGACGGCTTGGGCGGCATCGTCCACCACGACTGCCAGGTTGTACGCGACGGCGCCGTCCGCGCGGCGCAACACGAAATCATCCACCGGCTGGAGCGAGGCCCCGCTGCGGCGGTCGAAGACCTCCCAGGCGGGCACTGCGGCGCGCAACCGCAACGCTCCGGGTTTGGTGGCCCGGCGGCGCGCGCGTTCGGCCGCGCTGAGCGAGCGGCACGTACCCGGGTAGCCGCCCGGCGGTCCGTGGGGGGCGCGCGGCGCGTCAAGGATGTCCCGGCGCGAACAAAAACACTCGTAAACTAGGTTTAGCTCAGTCAAATGTATGATGGCTTTGGCGTAGGCTGCCCGCCGCTCCGACTGCCACAACACCGGGCCGTCCCACTCGATCCCCAAGGCGGCCAAGTCCGCGATCTGGCGCTCCGCGATGGCCACCCGCGACCGCTCGTCAATGTCCTCGATCCGCAGCCGGAAGTCCCGGCCCTCGGTCCGCGCCGCCAGGTAGGCGACCACCGCAGTACGCAAGTTCCCCAAATGCAACTCGGACGATGGCGACGGCGCATACCGCCCAGCCCCCCGGACCGTCCCGGCACCAGCGGGCGCGGCGGGGCCGACGGTGCCGTGGGCGCCACCCAGCGCTACGGAACCCGCCGCTTCGGCGGCGCCGGCGGGGGCGGCGGCACCGGCCGCACCACCCAGCCCTACGCGACCGGCTGTCGCCCCGGGACCAGCGGGGGCGGTTGAGACCCGCTCGCTCACAGTTTCAGCGTTTGGGACAACAACAGCAGTACTGCGGCGACTCGCGGGTTGACTTCGTCGTCGGCAATCCCAAGGGCGCGGTAAATCGACAGCAGATGATTCTCCACGGTGCGGCGCGACAGCCCCAACCGCTCCGCCACCTGCTGATTGGTGTAGCCATCCGCGATCAAGCGCAAGACAGCCATCTGCTGACCGGTCAAAGACGCAAACGGGTCCTGCCTGACAGCAGCCGGTGCGCTCGCCGACCCGGTGTCCAAAGCGACCCGTTTGATGGTCTCGACCAGGCCATCGCGGCCAATGTTGGACAGTTTCGACAGGTAGGACCAGGGGCGCCGCAGGTGCCGCTTGGTGGATTCGATCAGGGCTGTTACGTCATGGCGGGTCATGATCAACACCCGCATCCGGGGATTCATCTTCTGCAGCTCAGCGGCCAAATGGGCGCCGGAGCCGTCCCTCTGCTCAACATCTAGAATCAACAGGTCCAGACGCCGCCCCGTCAGCGCCTCGCGGGCCCTGACCACCGAGTCCAACGACGCGACCACCTTGACCTCCCGGTCACGGGCCAGCGCGTCCACCACCATGGTCCGGAACAGCGTCTCTTGATCAACAATTGCAATGTGTGCAGGCAGACGCACCACCACCGAGCCGGTGGTCGGTGAATACGGTGGACCAGCCCTGATCAAACGGCGCCCAGCCGTCTCCGGGGCAGCGCCATCCACCGGCCCGGGCTCAGTGGTCCGGCGGATACGCGTGATGGGACCCGAAGCAGTCGCCGGCTTGATCGCATGCTCCGGGATACCCTGGTGAATCACGGCATGCGGCTGCGTCCTAGGGTCGACGCGAGGCGGACGGGGCGCATCAGACAAGGAACTTCTCCCCTAACGGATCCTTGGGTGTGGCCCGCGCCAGTTTCTCAGCACGGCCGCGCTTACCCAGCCCGTTCAGAGCCGCCACGGCGATGCGGCGGCACATCGTCAGGCGGGTTGGCACGCCTTCGCGTGCCAGGAGCCGTTCCGCCTCCAAGCAGTAAGACAAGGACAGCGAATGCTGGCCCGACAACTCGTTGAAGTAAGCAGCCACCAACAATGCCTCCGACAACGAATAAGGATGTTCCGAACGGGTGATCGAAGCATGCCGGTTGATCTGTGTGACCGCTTCCGACTCCCGTCCGGAAATCCACAACGCCTGAGCCACATTGATCCGCACCTGCGCGCGGTAGCGGTCCGCCATATCCGGTGGCACCTTGACGAACCCGTCATCCGGCATCTGGGCCTGAGCCCGTTCCATGGTGGTCACCGCCTCGAACAACCGGTCCTGGCGGACCTCGATCAACGCCCGCCAGTTCAACAGCAGCACCCGCATCGCCTCGCCGTCCGCCTCAGAAACCACATACTGGCGGACCGCCCCCGAAGCGACCTTGGTCAGATCCTTGATCATGCCCATCGCGCCTTCGTAGTCGCTCAAACGCTTGATCAACAAAGCCAGGATGCGCAGATCCACCAAGAACCGCGAAACCGGGTCCGTGGTCAACTCCGCCGCCTTCTTCAACAGTTCATAAGCCTTGACGGCATCTGTGATCGACAACATGGTAGCCAAGGACGCCGCCAAACGGGGCGTGTCAACTGGACGAACCGAAGAGTCAAGGAGCTCGGCGAAACGCCACCCGGCGGCATCGTCCCCTGTAAAAATCGTCAGCGACTCAAAATCTGCCGAAATGTCCTTGGTGGCGCGGCGCCCGGCCTCCCACTCGCGGGCCTGGAACACCAAACGCTCCGGCTGACGGCGCGCCAAGGCGGCCCACCGCCGCTTGAGGTGTTCGTTGGTCTCCAGGGTGGCCCGGAACAGCGAGCGGGGGTCGCGCCAACGCCGCAAGCCCATGTCCATCAGGTAAGCCGGCACCTCGATCGAGTTCTCGGTCGGCACCGACGGGAGCGCCGCGACCTGGGCCCGGCGCACAAACGGGTAGGGCAGGCCCGGCGGCAGTTCTTCTAGGACCTCGCGCGCGAAGGCAACGTGGGGCAGGATTGGACCGCTCACTTGATGTCTCCGTGGGTCCACGCGGCAAGACACTCCGCTACCCTGAGTTCGGGGTTTTCTTTCAACCACGCAACGATCTGGTCGACGCTCATCGGTTCCATAGTCTTATGCCTGCACCTTCCACTGGCTTGCTCCCCGAGGTAGGAGCAAAACGGTCGCTCGCCTGAAGCGGGCCGGGGATCGGACGTGGGCTTCAAGCCCTTCGATCGTACTCGTGATCGGCCCGTTATGTCCTTAGCCTGTCCACAGCATAAGCCGTTTCGTCGCTCCATTTGACATCTTTCCGCCACGGGTGAAAGTTGGAAGCATTCGTCAGTGACAAGTGAGGGAGACCCTGATGAACCAAACCCCCGCGTTGACAGTCAAAAACAACACCGCAGCAGGCCAATACGAGTTGCTCGCGGACGGCATCCCCCTGGGGTTGGCGCAATACGAAACCACCCCGACCGCCGTCGAGTTTATTCACACCGAGATCTCGCCCGCCGTGGGTGGGCAAGGCTTGGGCGGCGTGTTGATCAAGGCAGCGCTCGATGACGTGCGCGCCCGCCACCTGGCCGCCTTACCCTATTGCACTTTTGTGCAGCACTTCATCCGGACTCACCCCGGATACCTAGACCTGGTGCCGCCCGAGAGCCGACACATGTTTGGCTTGCCGGAGGGGGCGCCGGCGGGGTCGGCGGGGTCGGCGGGGTCGGCGGGGTCGGCGGGCGCACCGTCAGGCCCAGGCGACGATGACGCCCAAGGTAGCCAAAGCACCCCAGGCGCTGGTACCGGCCAAGGCGGCCAGAGCAGCGGTGGCGGTCAAGGCGGTGATGTCGGCCGGAGCGACGGCCCGAACGCCCCAGGCGGCGATGCCGCCCAAGGCGGCCAGAGCAGCGGTGGCGGTCAGAGCGCACCCGCTGGCCAAAGCGGCCGGCGCGATCAGGACGGCCTCGGCGATCTGGGCGATCTCAGTGGCCTGGGCACCCTGAGCGGCTGGGGAGGCGAATGATGGCGGTCAAGGAGTATTACGGCAACGACATAACCGTCCGGTTCGACCTCGACCGGTGTATCCATGCGGCGGTCTGTGTGCGCACCATCCCTGAGGTGTTCGACACCAAGCGCCGGCCCTGGGTGCTCCCGGACGCGGGCGAAGCCGACCAGATTGCGACGGTGATCCGCCGCTGTCCGTCTGGCGCCCTCCATTACGAGTACACCGACCCTGCCGCACCCTTGGAGCAGGGCCACCTGCCCGCGACCGTCCGCACTGCGGACGGTGAGCCGCTCTGGGTCGAGGGCAGCGTCCTCATAGCCCATGATGGGATCGAGTTGCGCGAAACCCGTGCCACCCTGTGCCGCTGCGGGTCCACCGGCAACCAGCCGTTCTGCGACGCCTCCGGCCCCTGCACCGAATGGCGCCACCATCCGCACTAGCCCGACAGCGACCCGTCTGCGCAGGTCAGCGCGTTGCGCGCGACGCTATGTCCGCGCGCACTTTCCCCCATCACGGCGACGCCACAGGCGGCCGGGAAGCTAATCCCTGAGGCCTCCCGGCGTCTCTGAGCCGACACGCCACAAGCCCTACCCCCCGGAGCCGCCCCCGGCCCTGCCGTTCACGGCGCCCGGACCGGGCCCGCCCCCGGGCGTGCCGTTCACGGCGTCTAGGACCGGCACGCCCCCGGGCCAGGGCCTTCAGCAGAGTCGGCCCGCGCCTGGCGCTGTCTGCGGCGTCGAGTGTTTCAATTTATCTCCTTTCCGGTGGCGAGTGTTTCAATTTATCTCCTGCCCAACCAAGCCCAGTGCTCTGACCTGCGGTGA
>JAITJY010000209.1 GCA_031278675.1 Bifidobacteriaceae bacterium | reverse complement strand
CGGATGGCCGCCTGGTCGTAGGAGGCGCTGTAACGCAGGGCCACCACCAGGCCTAACGTCAATACGGCGGCGGTCAGTGCGATGAACGCAACCATGATCACGCTCTGGCCGCGCCGCCGGCGCAGGCTGGCGCGGGCCAGCAGAAGGGCGGTGCTCACGCTCACCACCCCATGTCGGCGAGGAAGGCGCGCAGAGCGGCGGCGCGGTCGGCCTCCGTGCTGGCGGCGGCGCCCGCCGCGACGGCGCCGCCCAGGTCCAGTTCGCCCGCGATCTGGCCGTCCGCTAAGTAGAGCACGCGGTTGCCGCGGCGCGCCGACCTCAGATCGTGGGTGACCAGCACCACCGTCTGGCCGGCCGCGTTCGCCTGGGTCAGCGCGTCCAGCACGGCCGCGCCGGAGGCCTGGTCGAGGGCGCCGGTGGGCTCGTCGGCGAACAGTACATCAGGGGTGTTGATCAGGGCCCGGACCACAGCCGCCCGTTGGGCTTCGCCGCCGGAGGTCTGGGCGGGAAGTTTCGCCGCAGTCGCCGAGTCGATCCCCACAGCTTCCAACAACGCCTCAGCCCGCCGGGCGACCTCCGCCCGGTTGCGGGTTACCAACAAACCTGCCGCCATAGCATTGTCGAATAGCGACAAAGTTGCCAGCAGATGAATCTGCTGGAACACGAAACCACAGGCGCGCCGCCTGAACCGGGCGAGTTCGCTTTGTGAGAGTCCCACAATTGAGCGCCCCTTGAACCGCACATCGCCTAGAGTCGGCGTGTCCATCCCAGACAGGGCGTACAACAGGGTCGACTTGCCGGCGCCTGATGCGCCCATGATCACAGTGAAATCCCCCTGACGGATCTCCAGGTCCAAGTTACGCAAGACATGTTGCTGGAGGCCTTGACGCGAGAAAGTCTTGGACAGTTTTTCGGCTTTGATCAGCGGGGGCGCTGCGGCGGAGTTCATGAGATCCATCCTGCCGCGCCACTCCTTACGATGGCGCACAAATCCCTTGCGCATCCCTTGCCGATCCCTTGCGCAACTCTTACGCGCGCCCCGGCAGACCGGCTCGCGGCCGCCTTGGCCGCACCACCAGCGACACACCCCCGGCACACCCCCGGCAAACCGGCTCGCGGCCGCTTTGGCCTGAGTGCGCGCCACGCACCAGCCGCCGCACCCGCCCGGGCGCCGCCGGCTCAGGCCAGTTTCAGCTTCAGCTTCACCGCGAAGCCCGGGTCGGCATTGGCGCACGCCATGTGCCCACCCATCCGCTCCATGAAATGCTGCGCCAGGTACAGCCCCAACCCCGCGCCCGCCTGGTTACGCCCCGCCGAGCCCCGGTAGAACTTGCGCGTCACCAGCGCCAACTCCTCCGGGTCCGCGCCCGGCCCCGCGTCCGTGATCACCACTTCCAGCGCACCGCCATCAATCCGGCTCACCACCCGCAGCGGCGCCCGGCCATATTTGTACGAGTTCGCCACCACGTTCCCCACCGTCTGCGCCCACCGCAGCGGGTCCGCGACAACCAGGCAATCCGGTAGCACGATGCCGTCCGCCCACCCCCGGAAGTCCGCCTCCGCCAGCGCCTTGGCCAGGTCACGCGAACTGACCTCGCGCACGTCTACATTCAATAGTTCTAGATCCTGCAAGGCGCCCTCTAGCAGGTCTGAGGCGAGTGCATTGATCTGGTCAGCTTTCGCAATGATTGTCGCCAGTTGTGCACCGCTCTGCGCATCGCGGTTCTTGACCGCCATCAACTCGGCGACTGCTTTGATGGAGGCGACCGGGGTCAACATGTCGTGACCGAGCGATGCAACAAGTTCCTTCTTGGCCCGGTCCGCTTGGCGGGCGCGCTCCCGCGCCCCCGCCAACTCCTGGCGCATCAAATCAAACGCCTCCGTGAACGCCCCGAACGCATTGGCGCCGCGCATCCTGAGCGGCGCCTCTAAGTCCCCGGCCGCCACCTGCCGGGCGAAGCCACTCAATTCCCGGAACGGCTTGAGCACTCGCCGGTCAAGGCGCCACAACAACCCCGCGAACACTATCGCCAGGGCTGCACCCACCCCGGTGACCGCCCAACGCAGGCGGGTCACTTGGCTGGACAGGGCGGCATCGGCGCCCGTGGCGAAAAGCGCCTGTCCCCAGATCGCGCTGCCTTGGCCAATGTTGAGCACCGTGTCGCGTCTGGCGAGCGCCTCCGCGTAGCTGGCCGGGGCCTGCGGGCCGCTGGCGGCCAGGATGCGTCCGTCCAGATCAATCACGGTGTAGGGCGGCACGCCGGTCGCCTCGGGCAGGCGGTAACCCGGTTGGCTGATCGCCTCGCGGTCCTGGGCCAGGCGCGCGACTACGTCATTCAAGGCGGGCAGGTCGGGCCGGTCCGGGCCACCCGGCCCCACCGCGACCCAGGTCAGGGCCACCAGCGCGGCTAAAGCGGCGCACGCTGTGACGGCGAAGCGGCGCAGATTCACGTGTCCGGGGTCGGCTCGTCCAGGGCGGCGGGGGCTCTGACCAGGGCGGATGGTTCCAATGCGTAACCTGAACCCCACGCCGTTGTGACAGCGGAATCATGGCCGGGGGCTGCGGCGGCGAGTTTGGCCCGCAGGCGGCGGATGTGAACGTTGAGGGTGCCGCCCGTGACAGCGGTGTGTCCCCAGACCGCCTCGAATAGTTCCCGCTTGGGTACCACCCGGCCCGGC
>JAITJY010000131.1 GCA_031278675.1 Bifidobacteriaceae bacterium | reverse complement strand
CTGTCCCCTCCCGCCGTGGCTCCCGCAGCGGGGCCAATTTCCCCGGCCAAGGCGTTTCCACCGTCGGATGGTGTTCCGCCGCCGCCAGTTGCCGCAGCTAGTGTGGCTCCTCCATTGGGCGATGTCCCTGACTCGAAGGGCGGTGTTGGCGCCAGGATAGCTGCATAATCCGGCGCTCCGATCTCCGGCGCCCAAGCGAAGCTGACCGCTGGAACGGCTGGGTCCGGGCTGGCCGGGTCGGCCGCATTGACCGGGCCGGGGCTGCCGGGTGCGGGCAGTATCGGAGCGAAGGGCGGCGGTGGACCGTCCAGCCCCGGCGAACCCGGCTGACTGCGGCTGAACTGAGCCGGCTGCTGCGACATCGTGCCCTGTTGGCCGATCCCCGGGGGAGCCGTTTGCTGGGCTGTCCCGGGCGGCGCGAACTGTTGGGCCATGCCCGGGGGAGCCGTTTGCTGGGCTGTCCCGGGCGGCGCGAACTGTTGGGCCATGCCCGGGGGGGCCGTTTGCTGGGCTGTCCCGGGCGGCGCGAACTGTTGGGCCATGCCCGGGGGCGGGAGTTGTTGCGCCGCCGCTGGCGTGGCCACGGGGAACTCGGCCGCATCCTCCCAGCCGTCTGGCACGGCTGACCGCCCAGGCCCGCCAGCTTGCGCAGCCCGCAGCGCGGAAACGCGCAGAGGCTGGGCCGCGAGCGGTGCCGGGCGCGCCACGCCTTCGCCGATTTGCGCAATGGGTACTTCGACCGGGGCGATCGCGCCCAGCGTCCCCGTGATGTCAACCTGCGCCTGAGCTTGTGCCGGCGGGCGCACCGTGATCGAACGAGGCCGTTGTAGCGTTCCCCAAGACTGGTCATAGTCGGGTTCGGCTGGCTGTTCCTCGGTCAGGGAACGGCCCACGGGACGCATCTCGTCCGCTGCACCCCACATGCCAGCCATCGGGTCGGAGTCTGGGTAGCTCGGGGCCGCTGGGACCAGCGGCTCTTCGGTGCCGCCAGCCCCGGATTCCGTTTGACCGCCGTCCGGGCCCGCCCCGGGATAATCGGTTTCCGACGAACTCACAACTCCTGGGACCCGGCGCACTGGAGGCGGGTAGCCCGCAGCGATGAAAGCTGCTGGAGTCATCTCTGCGGGCAGTTGCCCGGCGGTGGCGGGTGCTTGACCCGCCACCTGGGGATAAGGCGCGCCCACAGCGGGCGCCTGGCCTGGCGCCAATGGGTAGCCGGCCCCCATAATGGGGGTCTGACCAGCCGAAACAGAATAACTCGGAGCTGGTGCGGGAGGGTTTGCCACCGGTATTCCCGCGCCAGCCGGGCCGGGGCCAGCCGGGCCGGGGCCAGCGCTAGGCATATACGGGCCTGCCGCCCCAGGCGCGGCGGCGGCGCCAGCGGCATTGGGCGAGCCGGGTGTCCCGGTCGGGGCGCCAAGCGCGGGTGCGCCGGCTGGAGCGGCGCTAGCCGCAGGGCTGCCGGTTGGAGGGGTGCCGGGAGCGGGGGAGACGGCATCGCGCGCCCGCGATTCGGCTACGGCGGCCGCTATTTGAGCTGATCGCTGCTGTTCTCGGGCTAATCTCAACTGCGACCGGCTGGACGGATAGTCACCAGCGAGCGAGCGACTCGACGGGTAGCGGGCCGGCGGAGCGTCCAACGGCATGGCCTGCGCGGGCGCCTCTTCTCGCGCCTCCGCCCAACTCCGCGCCGATCCCGTCAGCGGCACCACCGGCAGCGCCGAGCCCCGCGCCACACCCGGTCCCGCCGTGCGCCGACCGGCCAGACCGCCAACCACGTCGCGGCTACCTGTCGTTGGCGCCAAACCCGCCGCATCCAGCGCCCGCAATTCGCCCGAGACGGCAGCTTCGCCGGCCGAACGCGCTCCGCTCGTCGCTTGCGCTGCGGCGCCCAGGGACCGCCCGCCGCCCGTCGCCGGATTGTCTGGCGCTTGCCGCCGCCCTGGCCGCCCCGCTGCGCCGGGCCTGCGTGAATCCGGGGATTCCGCGCCTGCTGCAGCTCCGGCCAGGGCATCGCCGTCGATCACCGTCGCCCGGGAATGCGACGCCGGGTACAAGTCACGCCGCCGGCGTCCCGTGAGTCCCGCCCCGTCGGCCAGTCCCCCTTGCCGGATCCCGTCCGTCCCCCCGGGACCGGCCGTCCGCTCGGGCGGGGTGGCGGGGAGGGAGTCGCCGGGGCCGAGCGTGTCGCTTGGGCTGGCGCCGGCCCCGGCGCCGCCACCAGCAGTGGGTGATCCTTGGTCCCGGGACAACCACAGCTCCGGGGTCGCTCGCTCAGCAGCGAGTTGTTCCCGCGAAACTGTGGGTGCAGCCAACCGCGCCTCAGGCCGCGCGCTCAGACCGGGCCGGCCGGCGCCAGCCGGCCCCAACACCGCCGCAGCGCGGGCCTCGGCCGCATCCGCTGGTGTCAAACCGTAGGCATCGCCGTCGGTTGGCCGCGCTAAAGAGGGCCTGCGGCCCGGCGCCAGTTCCTGGCGGAGTTCGGCCAGCCGAGCCGAAGCGAAGTCTGCGGCGCCCTGGGCGCCGCCCGCCGGTCCGCCACCAACAGCCGCCGCCGGATCGCCACCGCCCCGGGCGGCCCCGGCCGCAGACGGCCCGGCCACGGGTGAATGGGGGGTAGCGGGCTGGGCGGGGGAGACGGCATCGGGCATGGGCAGGCGAGGGGTGCCGGGCTGGGCGGGGGAGACGGCATCGGGCAGGCGAGGGGTAGCGGGCTGGGCGGGGGAGACGGCATCGGGCAGGCGAGCGGTACCGGGCTGGGCGGGGGAGACGGGATCGGGCATGGGCAGGCGGGGGATGCCGCGCTGGGGGGTGGGGGCGTCCGCCGCAGTGGCAGCGGACCCCGCGAACCAAGCCTCGGCGGTCAACGCGGCGGCCGTCGCGGCCCACTCGGCGCTGGCGGAACCCCCTGCGGGCGTGGACAGATTCTGGCCGGGGGGCGAGACGGAATCGCGGCCCATCGGAGATGTCATGGGGTACCGCCTTGATACAGACCGTGCTTAGCGATATAGCGGACAACGCCATCCGGGACCAGGTACCAAATCGGCAAACCTGCAGCGGCACGGCGGCGGATATCGGTCGAAGAAATCGCGAGAGCGGGCACCTCGAGCAATGACACGCCACCCTTCGGCAAACCGCCCGCGTGCAGGGTGTGACCGGGGCGAGTAACGCCAACGAAATGCGCCAACTCGAACAGCGCAGTGGAATCCTTCCAGGCGAGGATCTCGCCCATGGCGTCCGCGCCCGTGATAAAAAACAACTCGGCGCCGGGGTATTCAGTGGCCAAATCCCTCAGAGTGTCGATGGTGTAGGTGGGGCCCAAACGGTCGATGTCCGCGCGGCTGACCGTGAAGCGCGGATTGGACGCGGTAGCGATCACGGTCATGAGGTAACGGTGTTCGGCGGCGCTGACCGGCTGGGCCCGTTTGAACACCGGCTCTCCGGTCGGCACATAGACCACCTGCGTCAACTCGAACTCCGCCGCAGCTTCGCTCGCAGCCACCAAGTGGCCGTGATGCACCGGGTCGAAAGTACCGCCCATCACGCCTATGCGTTGGCGCACGGGCGAACTGCTCACAAAGCCTCCTGAAGAACCGCGATTGGAGTCACATTTTCATAATTGTCCCACCAAACTACCCGCTGGTGTTGGATATTTCAGCGGCCAAGCCTACTCGTGCCGCGCAGAATAAAAGATCGTTGCCCGTTCGTTCGCCGCCCAACTCCCTTCCGCGCGCTCCTTCGCCGCCCGATGCCGTGCCAAGCCCCCCGGGACCGCCCCAGATTTGCCGGGGTACAGTAGGCGCCGCTAGGCGAGGCGAGAGCGCGCTAGGCTTCCCGCACCTGGCCGTTACCCACACAGATCCACTTCGTGGAAGTCAGTTCTGCTAGGCCCATCGGCCCGCGGGCATGCAGTTTTTGTGTAGAAATACCGATCTCCGCGCCCAGGCCAAACTGACCGCCGTCCGTGAACCGGGTGGACGCATTGACCATGACCACAGCTGAATCAATCCGGTCGGTGAACTCTTGGGCGCGGCCCAGATCCTGGGTGCAGATCGCCTCAGTGTGCCCGGAACTGTGACGCTGGATATGTGCCACGCCACCCTCAAGGCCGTCGACCACGGCGACGGCCAACTCCAAGTCCAGGTATTCGGTGTCCCAATCGACCGCTCTGGCCGCTTCCCACTGCGCCCCAGCCGGAACCAAGGCCTGCGCGGCCGCATCGACGTGGAACTTGACGCCGAGGTCTGCGAGTTCACCCAGCACGCGCGGCAAGAACTCGGCCGCCACAGCGCGATCTACCAGCAGGGTTTCAGCCGCATTGCACACCGAAGGACGCTGCACCTTCGAATTGATGACGATCCTGACAGCCTGGTCCAAGTTAGCGGCACCGTCCACATAAACGTGACAATTCCCGACCCCAGTTTCTATCACCGGGACTTGTGCCTCCCGCACCACAGTTTGGATCAATTCCGCGCCACCCCGCGGCACCAGCAGGTCTACCAGGCCGCGGGCGCGCATCAGCGCCCGGACTCCGTCCCGCCCAAACTGGTCGATCGTCTGGATCGCATCGGCGGGCAGGCCGGCCCCGGCCACCGCGTCCCTCAGAACCCCGATAATCGCCCGGTTGGTGCGTTCAGCGGCGCTCCCGCCCCGCAAAATCACAGCGTTACCTGATTTCAGGCCCAGTCCAGCGGCATCAACCGTCACATTGGGCCGCGCCTCATAGACCATCCCAACCACACCCATCGGCACCCGCACCTGGCGCAACCGCAACCCGTTCGGCAGGGTTGAACCGCGCACCACCGCACCGACCGGGTCCGCCAACGCCGCCAATTCCCGAACCGCCTCCACTATGCCCACAATCCGTTCCGGGCTCAGCGTCAACCGGTCCAATAAGCCGGCGCTCAGTCCGCGCTGTGCGCCCAATTCCAGATCGAAGAGGTTTTCCCGCACCACCGCATCCGAGTTTTCCATCAGCGCATCCGCCATCCCCAACAGGGCCTGGTCCTTCATGGCGCGTGAAGCCAGCGCCAATTCACGCCCCGCCGCCCGCGCTCGCCGCGCCATCGCCTCGACGCTGGCGACAACAGTTGGGTCAATCAAAGTTGGGTCAATCAAAGTTGGGTCAATCAACGCCATGGCCCCCAAGCCTAATGCGACCCACCGGCGGGGCGGCGCGCCCGCGCCTGGGTCACCAAGTCATCGCGGTGCACCGCCGGCCTGGCCTCGCCTGGCCCCATCAGCGCCGCGATCTCGGCCTCCGTCAACCCCATGACCCGCCTCAGGCTGGCCGCATCAAACCCGGCCAGCCCGCGCGCCAACACCCGCCCCGCAAGCGAGCAGATCGCGACCGGATCACCCGCGTCAAAGTCGCCTTCGACCCCCACCACACCCACGGCGAGCAGCGACTTCTTGCCGTGGGTGATGGCGTGGGCGGCGCCATCGTCCACTGTCAAAGCCCCCTGCAACGCCGCCGCGTACCCGAGCCACATGCGCCGGGCCGTCAGCCGCCGCCCGGTGGCGTGGAAGAAGGTGCCGACGCCCGGCGCCCCGGCCAGCGCCGCGCCCACCTGCGAGGCCGCCGCCAACAGCACGGGAATCCCGGAGGATGTTGCCATCGCCGCCGCCGCAACTTTGGTTGTCATCCCACCCCTCCCGAGGCCGGAACCGCGGCCGGTCACTTCTAGGCCCGTGACCTGGTCAAACGTGTAAATATCGTGGAGCGGCGTGGCGCCCAAGCGGCCGGGCGGCCGGTCATACAGCGCGTCGACATCGGTCAACAGGACCAGGCCGTCAGCGCGCACGAGGTGCGCCACCAACGCCGCCAGCCGGTCATTGTCGCCGAAGCGGATCTCGTCGGTGGCGACGGCATCGTTCTCATTGACAATCGGCAGGACGCCGCGGTGCAGCAACTCGCCGAGCACACGCAGCGCATTGCGGTAATGCGCTCGCCGGATGGTGTCCTCTGCGGTCAGCAGCACTTGGCCCACCACCAGCCCATACGCCCCAAACGCGGCAGAATAGGCGGCCATCAGGCGGCTTTGGCCCACGCTCGCGGCGGCTTGCGCCTGCGCCAAGGTCTTCGGCCGCGCCTTGAGCGCCAACGGTTCCAGCCCGGCCGCCTGCGCGCCGGAGGACACCAGGACTACTTCGTGCCCGGCGCGGCGGTATTGCACGATGCCGTCCACCAGCGCCCCCAGCCGCCCCTCACTCAGGTGCCCGGACGGTTCGACCAGCCCGGATGAACCGATCTTGATCACCAAACGGCGGCGGGCCACCAACTCGGCGCGGCTGGCGGCGGGCGCCTCCGGGGGTCCAGCCATTATTCGGCCGCCGGGTCGGTCCACTGGCCGCGTTCGCGTTCGGCGCACAACTCGCCGCGGGCGCGGGCTTTGGCGTCCATCAACTCGCGATAGTCGCGGCGTCGCTGCTGGTTGGAGCGTCGGGGGTGCTGATCCAGGCGCGGGTCGGAGCCGCGCGGCGCGGTGGGGCT
>JAITJY010000121.1 GCA_031278675.1 Bifidobacteriaceae bacterium | reverse complement strand
GGGTGATTCGCCGGTCCATGTCGAGATCATCAACATCTCCGTGACGCCAAACGCCGTCGTCTTTTCTGAGGACATGCCCGTTGCCTGACAAACGTGGCCTGGTCTAGATGAAAGCGGTGGCCTAACACAAACCTGAGCCGTCCCCGCTTTGCGCTAACGCAAAGCGGGGACGGCTCTATTTTGTGTGAATTGTACGCTGGCCGGGTCGGTTCGGGTCGCGCCTTTAGGCTGGAGTTTCCTGTTTGGGATGGTTGTTTGGCGGGGTAATTTGAGATTTGGCCCGGGGTATTGCCGACCGCAGGGGCGGTTAGCTGGGAGCGTGGTGAATAACCGCGCTCCGGCCGTGTTGACGTGGGCAGCGCAACGCGCTGGCCTGAGGAAACGCGGAAGGCGAGCGCAGGTTAGGCCTGGGAATCCGGTTTGGTCACCGGATTCCCAGGCGGCGGCCCGGCGGCCGGTTTGGGGCAGGGTCACCTCGATGGTGTTTCTGGCCAACTGGCCGAGGTGGTCGGGGGGCTCTTTGTAGGGGCGCGGGGCGGCGCCGTCCGCGCGGCGGCGGGGGAGTGGCGCTGGGGAGTGGATGGGCTGGTGGGGCGGGCGGTTCATCGTCTGCGGAGGCGGCCAGCTTCGAGCCGCCCCTGAGGCGGCGTTGGACGATGGCGGCGGGCATCCAGATGAACAGGTCCGCCCCGACCCGGGCAGATGACAGCAGCCCCCAAGAACCGCCTGGCCAGAACGCAGACCCATTAGAACACCAACAAAACGTCGTCCCGGGGTCGGATCGCCGATTTGACAAACGGCCGGAGGAAGATACTGTTCAGTACCAAGAAAATTGGTGTCACAGATTCGGGGAACAATTGCCGCCAAAGGGAAGTCGCAACGATCACGCGCCTTCCGCATTAGCTTCTCTGTCGAGGCTGCGGATAGGGCTGGATGTCAAGCCGGGGATGAGAATATGGGCAGGTTGAATACGCTTGCCGAATACTCTTTGGCGCGGCTCGATCTACTTGCGACTGATGCCAAGGCACATGTGTCATCGAGCCTGGCGCGCCATGTATCGAACACATTTCATCAAAATGGAAGGGAAGAAAGTGATCGAAAAGAACAGCGAACATTTGAAGCACCGGAGGGTGACACGGCGGTCATTCTTGGCTGGTGCGGCGGTCGCGGCCGCCGGGGCGGGCGCCGCCGCGACCATGCTGGCAGGGTGCTCGCCGTCGACTGCCAAGCCTCAAGGCGCAGCTGGCGGGAAGGAGTCCGGAACTTCCGCGGGCCAGCCCGGCTTCCTGACTGCCCCGGACCCGATTGACCCGGCGTCCGTCACCGAGGAGCTCGAATGCGACGTCTGCGTGGTGGGCCTGGGCCTGGCGGGCGTCTGCGCCACCCGCGCCGCCGCCGAGGAAGGCGCCCGTGTGATCGCCCTCGACAAGGGCGAGGACTTGTGCTTCCGCTCGGGCGAGTTCGGCACCTTCGGCTCAGAACGCATCCACAAGGCCCTGGGCATCAGCCAGCCGGCCACCCAGGAGGCCGTCAACGAGCTCATGAAGGTGATGGGCAACCGCCCCAACGCCCTGCTGCTGAACTACTGGATCGGCCATTCCGGGCAGGACATCGACTGGTACATCCAGGACGTCGACTACGAACTGCTCGAAAACGACCATCAGACGCCCAAGGGCGACAAAGAGATGATCATCCTGCCGGAGCGTTTTCCGATCAATGAGAACTACGACTGGCGGAAGGAGAACTACCCGTGTTTTCCCGGCATGGTTCACCTGCTGCCGGACCACGGTCCGGCGCTGCGCGCCACATTTGAGGCGGCCAAGGCGCTGGGAGCCGAGGCGCTTTTCGCCACCCGCGCCCAACAGCTCGTCAAGGAGGGCGACCGAATCACCGGCGTCTACGCGACCAACGCCGAGGGCGCTGTGATCCGCGTCAACGCGAGCAAAGCAGTGGTCTTGACCTGCGGCGACATGTCGAGCGACCACGAGATGCTGGAGTACTACTGCCCGCAGGCGATGCAGTTCGCCTCCTACTTCCCGAATCTCGACGCCGAGAGCAACCCGACCAACACCGGCGACGGTCACAAGATGGCGCTGTGGGCCGGCGCCGCGATGGAAGCGGCGCCGTACGCGCCCATGACACACAGCCTGGGGACCAACTCGATCGGCATAGACCCATATTTGATGGTCAACATCAAGGGTGTGCGGTTCGCCAACGAGGATGTCGGCGCGCAGGAGCTGCAGAACCAGATCAAGCGCCAGCCCGGCCAGAAGGCGTGGCAGATCTTCGACTCGAAGTGGCCAGAGCAGCTTGCGGTCATGCCTCAATGCTTCGGCGGGGTGACGCACTTCGTCCCGGACGAGCAGTATGACGAATACGAGCACATAATCAACCACTTCGCTGGCGGGTACGCCTCACTGCGGTCCTTCCAAGTCGAAGTCGACTCAGGGGCGATCATCGAGGCGCAGACGATTGAGGAGCTGGCGGAGAAGACGGAGCTTCCCGTCGACTCGCTCAAGTCCACCATCGAGCGCTACAGCGAGTTGGCGGCCAAAGGCGTAGACGAGGACTTCTGCAAGGTCTCGACGCGCTTGTTCCCGGTTCAGACCCCGCCTTTCTACGCGGTCAACTTCGGTGACTCCGGGATACTGGTGCTAATCGGCGGGATCGACGTGGATGAGAATCTCCACGCCTTGAGTCCCGACAAGGAGGTCGTCGAGGGCCTCTACGTGGCCGGCAACACCCAGGGCGGACGCTTCTTGGTGGACTACCCGGTGACGGTGGCGGGGGCCAGTCACTCGATGGCGATGTCGTTTGGGCGCCTGGCCGGACGCAACGCCGCGCTGAGCCAATAGCCGCGCCAACGCCAGCGCGAAGCCGCCGGCCTGCCTGGGGTTCACCGCCGCGGCCAGGAGGCCGCGACTTCGAGTAGCCGGCAAGGCGAGCGCGCCAGCCAAGCCTCGATCGACCGATGATCGCCCTAGCGAGCGGCACCAGACGGGGATCGGCCGATCGAGCTAAGAGGGGTTGGCGCCTGGGGGCGCCCACCCCTCCGTGGCCGCCCGGCAAGAACGGCCTGGGAATCCGGTGAATGAACCGGATTCCCAGGCCAAACGTGCGCTTGCTTTCCGCGTTTCCGCTGGTCAGCGTACCGCTGCCCGGCGCGGGCAGGGCCGGAGCGTGGTTATTCACCACGCTCCTGGCCAGAGCCCCGGCCCACCGGAAACCCTACGAGAGGTTCGGTTTAGGCGGCTGTCAGCAGGGTGCCGAGGCGCTCGCCCTCCAGGGCGCGTTGGACCTGGCCCGCGCCCTCCAGGCCGAACACGACCATCGGCAGGCGGTTGTCCATGCAGAGCGAGAAGGCGGCCGCGTCAACCACCCTGAGATTGAGCGCCAGGGCTTCCTGATAGGTGATGCGGGTGATCTTCTGGGCTTCCGGATCGCGTTTGGGATCAGCTGTGTAGACGCCGTCGACCCCGTGCTTGGCCATTAAGAGCACCTGGCAGTGCGTCTCCAGGGCGCGCTGGGCCGCCACCGTGTCGGTGGAGAAATAGGGCATCCCGGCGCCAGCCCCGAAGATCACCACGCGGCCCTTCTCAAGGTGCCGGATGGCGCGCAGCGGTATGTAGCTCTCGGCCACCTGGCCCATCGAGATCGCCGTCTGGACGCGGGTCGGCACGCCCGCCTGCTCGCAGAAATCCTGCAGGGCCAGGCAGTTCATGACCGTCCCCAACATGCCCATGTAATCGGCCCGGGCGCGGTCCATGCCGTGGTCGGCCAACTCGGCGCCACGGAAGAAGTTCCCCCCGCCCACCACCACGGCCACTTCGATGTCGCTTGCCACGGCTGCGGCGATCTGGCGGGCGATGTCCGTCACAACATCCGGGTTGACGCCCAACTCGCCGCCGCCGAACGCTTCGCCTGAGAGTTTCAACATCACTCGCCGCCGCTCAGGGCGACGGTGCTCGGCGTATGTCATCCCGGCCTCCTCACCTGCGGCAACGCTGGCGCTTCGGGCCAGCTTGCCGCAGGCCCCCGAGCCCGCGAAGGCTCGGCTCGTTTCCCAATGCCTTGAACTACTCCCAATGCCTTGAACTACTGGCGGTCGCCCGCGTTGGCGCTCAGGCGCCGACCCGGAACCGGGCGAAACCGGTCACCACGCCGCCGGCCGCCGCCAGCACCTTGCCCACCGTGGTCTTCGGGTCTTTAGCGAACGCCTGGTCCAGCAGCACGTTCTCCTTGAAGAACCCGTTCATGCGGCCGTCGACAATCCGCTCGATGGCCTTTTCCGGCTTGCCCTCCGCCACAGCGGTCTCCTGGGCGATGCGCCGCTCGGTCGTGATCGTCTCGGCTGGGACGGCCTCCCGGCTGAGATACTTCGGCGAGTAGGCGGCGATGTGCATGGCGATATCGTGCGCTACGGCCGCGCCCCGCTCGTCCGTCGCCACCAGCACGCCCACCTGCGGCGGCAGGTCCTTGTTGGTGCGGTGGAGGTAAAGCTCGACGTGCTCGCCCTGGACCAGGCCGACGCGCCGCAGTTGGATGCGCTCGCCCAGCCGGGCGGACACTTGGTCGATGGCGTCCTGCACGGTCTCCTTCTTCGAGCCGCTTGGTGAGCCCAAGACCAGGGCGGCGTCTGGGCTGGCCACGGCCGCAGCGGCTTCCAGCACGCGGGCGGCCAGTTCGGTGAACGGACCTGACTTGGCGACGAAGTCCGTCTCCGAGTTCAACTCGATCATGACCCCGCTCTGCCCGTCCTCGGTCTTGACCACCTCGGCCGCCACCAGGCCGTCAGAGGTCGACCGTCCCTCGCGCTTGGCCAGGCCCTTGAGACCTTTGACCCGGATCAGCTCGACCGCTTTGGCCATGTCGCCGTCCGCCTCGTCGAGCGCCTTCTTGACATCGAGCATGCCCGCGCCGGTCGCCTCGCGCAGCGCCCTGATGTCAGCTGATGTGAATTTGGCCATCGTGCCTGTTTCCTTCCGTTTCGTTTGTGGCGGTGGGCGCCTCCGGGGCGCCCTGGTCGCCGACTGGTCTGACCGCAGCCTGGCTCCGCCTATTCGGCGGCCGCTGCGGCAGGGGGCTCTGGATCGGGGGTGGGCGGCGCCGAGGCGACCCTCCTGGCCCCCGCCTTGGCTGGGGCCGGGCTCTGAGCTGCGGCCTTGGCCCCGCCCTTGGCGGCGCTCGCCCCCGCAGCGGCCTTGCCCCCGGCCTTAGCCGGGCTGGCCGCCTGCGGCCGAGCCTTAGCCTCCGCGCCGCCAGCGCCCCCCACTGCGGCCGTGGCTTCGCCCGCGGTGTCCGCCGCAGTCTTGGCCTCGTCTGCCTTGCCCGCTGCGGTCTCGCCCTCGTCTGCCTTGCCCGCTGCGGCTGCGGCCGCGCCATCCGCCCCGGCGGCGGTCTTGCCCGCGCCACCGTCCGCAGCGCTCGAA